>NZ_CP098478.1:2118144-2420736 GCF_023702675.1 Acinetobacter sp. C26M | reverse complement strand
GCTTCTATGAGCCAAATTATAATGTTTGGGCTATTGGGGAGTTGCAGTCGCCTGAAAATGCCGTTTCCAATATGCTACAGCCATACTTGTTAGAGCCTTTGCAAATTAAACAGGTGTTGTCGATACCTGAGCCTGAGCTACCGAAACTCGGGAATAGTTTTCAAATCCCGCAGAGTATGCCTGAAGCGGAACAATTGATTAGCCATTGGTTTGAGCAACAGTGTTATACCCAAAATCTGAAGCTTGATGTATTTAATGTTGCGCATGACTTTATTTCGAATTGGGGCAATATCGGCCGACCAGAGTTGGCGTTGGATACAGGCTATCGCTGTTTTTTACTAACACAAAAGCAGCTTGGTATTTTCTATCAGTTGAAAATGGTGCTTAGGAAATTAACAGTTAGTCCAATGCTGTCTTTTGCGATGGATTTTACTGATCGTTTTATTCCTGATCAATTGCAAGAGCATTTGCCTGAACGCTTGATTTTTCGTCTGCGTTCGATGGATGTACATAAAAATACAGGGCAAAAAAATAATGTAGAGCCGAGTTTTGCGTTGATGGGGCGTTGGGATACACAAACAGATATTCAGAATTTTTTTACCAATTTAGATGCATATATCAATTTCATTTTTTCAAATTTGGGGCAAAGTCGATTAGAGGTATTACAGGCTTGGGCTTATGGTGATATGCCAGTAGATCTTAAAATTGATTTAGATTTCCGTTTTGAGTTGATGATGATTGCATTAAGCCAAGATCAGTTATATTTGCAAGAACGTTATCAACAGCATAAGGCTTTGTTGATGCAGAGCAATGCCCGAGCGAGCGATTTGGGCTTGTTGGAGGAGAGTTATACATTATGTCAGAAGCTGCTCAAGATCGTGATAGAGGCAGGAACAGGCTTACAGCCTTATGTGAAAAATTAAAGGCAATAAAAAAGCCCGAAAAATTCGGGCTTTTTTATTTGCATCAAATTAGTTAGCTAATGCTTTAACTTGAGCGTTCAAGCGGCTCTTATGACGAGCAGCTTTATTTTTGTGGATGATGCCTTTATCAGCCATACGGTCGATTACAGGTACAGCTGTTTTGTAAGCTTCTGTAGCAACAGCATAATCACCAGCAGCGATCGCATTTACAGTACGTTTGATGTAAGTACGAACCATAGAACGTAAGCTTGCGTTGTGTTTACGTGCTTTAACGTTTTGACGAGCACGTTTTTTAGCTTGAGCAGAGTTTGCCACTCGTGCACTCCTTGAAAATAAGTTGGTCTGGGCGGGCTGAAGTTAAAACCAATAAAACATTAGCAACATTCACCAGCCCGTAAACAAGTGCCATATTTTGAGGAAACTAAGCCGCGAAGTCAAGTCTTGTGATAGTTTTAAGTACATTTAACAGGTGAAAACTGTGCAAGAAAACGTTACATTAGCCTTAGTCATTGATTGGAACAAATAAAAATGAAAATAGGTGATAAAAAGGCAATCGTCATCGGTGCTACGGGTTTGGTTGGTCAAGCACTCATTGATGAGTTACAACATTCGGATGACTTCAATGCGATTACCGTCGTTGTCAGAAAAAATTCAGATACATTAAAAACTTACAGTAAAGTTAATCAGCTTGTTTTAGAGGATTTCTTATTACTCAATGATGAGGATGTCAGTACTTATACACATGCTTTCAGCTGCTTGGGAAGCACCATAAAACAGGCAGGATCGAAAGAAGCATTTTATGCGATTGATTATGAAATTAATGCCCATTTTGCTGATTTAGTTCAGGACAAAAATATTCATTTATTAGTCGTGAGCGCGTTGGGAGCGAATGCTAATTCACCAGTTTTCTATAATAAAGTAAAAGGTGAGCTAGAAAATTATCTTAAAAGTCTGTCAATTTATAAGCTATCGATCTTCCAACCGTCATTATTAATTGGTAAACGAAGTGACGTGCGCTTGCTCGAAGATCTGGCACAGACGGCATTTAAGCTGGTGGAAAAAGCATGGACCAGACCGTTTAAACTTAAACCTGTAACGGCTGAGCAATTGGCGCATACTATGTTGTTTGCAGCACAAACGCAGACAGCTGCATTCAAACTCTATGACAATTTAAGCATACAACAAAGCAAATAATGGAGAATTTCAGTGACAACGATCCCTTTCGTAACTTGTGATTTGTTAGATGATAATCCTGAAAAAGATCTACAAGTCGTAATACCTTCTCTCGATGGTAAATTCTTTAAAAGTTATGGTGCACGGAAGACCTTTGGTGGGCAAGTGGTCACTGTAAAGTGTTTTGAAGATAACTCTCGTGTGAAAGAGCTGTTGGCAACTGATGGCACTGGCAAAGTCTTAGTTGTTGATGGTGGCGCTTCAATGCGTTGTGCTTTGATGGGAGATTTGATTGCTGAATCTGCAGTAAAGCATCATTGGAATGGTGTGGTGATCTATGGTTGTGTACGTGATGTCGATGCGATTGCAGAATTGGATTTAGGCGTACATGCATTGGCTGCAATTCCGCAAAAAAGTAATCGTAAAGGCATAGGTGAAGTTGATATCACATTGTATTTTGGCAGTGTGACGATCAATTCTGGTGATTATCTTTATGCAGATAACAACGGTATTGTGATTGCAAAAGAAAAATTAGCCGACTGCTAAAAGGATAGCGTTATGTTGAAAATGGTGAATCATCAATTCAAGGTTTTACAATCTGTGCTTGCAAGTGTAATTGAGGGTGGGCGAGGCGTCTCTGGCACACCATTTCCAAATCAACCTGCAAAAGCACTCAAGCTCTATGAATTTGAAGGTTCTCCATTTTGTCGCCGTGTCCGCGAAGTGATCACCTTGTTGAATTTGGACGTAGAAATTTATCCATGTCCTAAAGGCGGTCAAAAGTATCGCCAAATCGTCAAAGCAAAGGGTGGGAAACGCCAATTTCCATTCTTGATTGATGAAAATACAGGTGACCAGTTATATGAGTCACAGCAGATTATTCATCATCTATTTAAGCATTATGGTAAAACGGGGCAGACACCGAAGAAATTTAGTCATTACCCAAAACTCCCTTATGTCTCTACTTTAGCAACGGTTGCTAATGCAGCGCGTGGTGTCTGGATTAACCAGCAGATTGTTGATCGTCCTGCGCCAGTGCAATTATTAGAGCTGTGGAGCTTTGAGGCCAGTCCTTATACGCGTTTGGTACGCGAGGTTTTGACTGAGTTAGAACTGCCTTATATTTTGCATAATGTCTCAAAAGAACGTTGGCAGGACATGGGGCCAGCAGCTTTACGGTTAAAACCTGGAAAATATATTCCATTGCCTAATGGCAAACGTGAAAAGGTTGTAGAGGTGATGGGGAGAGATATTCAAGTTCCGTATTTGGTTGATCCGAACACAGGCGTAAAAATGTTTGAATCTGCCAAGATTGTGGAATATTTAAAAACGCAGTACGGAAAATAAATGTTGAGAAAGCATCTTGCAGAAGATGCTTTTTTTATAGGTGGCTGTGATGTGAGTGTTGCTTGATTGGTCGTTTTAGCGGTTTAATACCAGTGAAAAGTAGAGTGATGTGATTGATCGATGTTAAGCCAGCTGAGCAACCTATTCAAAAGTTCTAAAGAGACACCTGAGCAGTTATTTTTAAAAGAACATGCTTTAGCCTTTGATGCAGAGCGCGGTGCGATTCTAAATGGCGTGGTGTTGAATGGCTTGAGCGTTCGTTTGGAATATTTTTCTAATCGAAAATTAGATCGATTTGATGATTTAGAAAAGCTATTTCGGATTGCACCACAAATCAATGAAAAGATTGACTTGGAATTGTATTCACAACGTTTTGTTGAGCGATTAGGAAATACAGAAAAGAATCTAAAAGAATTGAAGCAAGCGATTAAAGTGTTAAACGACTATTATGTGCAGTTTAAACGGGCGAGATAAATGCGTCTGTTGTTTAACTAGAAGAAGCATTAAAAATAAAAAAAGCTGAATCATTTGATTCAGCTTTTTCTGTAGCTTAGACGAACTATTATTTTTCAATAATCGCTGTTACACCTTGACCGCCAGCAGCACAGATCGAAACGAGGATACGACCTGAACCTTTTTCATTTAAGATTTTCGCAGCAGTCGCGATGATACGACCACCTGTTGCAGCGAATGGGTGACCCGCAGCTAAAGAAGAACCCTTGATGTTTAGCTTGCTACGATCAATTGAACCTAAAGGTGCATCTAAACCTAAACGCTCTTTACAGAATTTTTCATCTTCCCAAGCTTTCAAAGTAGAAAGAACTTGTGATGCAAATGCTTCATGGATTTCGTAGTAGTCGAAATCTTGAAGTTTAAGGCCAGCACGCTCAAGCATACGTGGAACTGCATAAGCAGGTGCCATCAATAAGCCTTCTTTCTTACCAACGAAATCAACTGCAGCAGTTTCAGAGAAAGTTAGGTAAGCAAGTACTTCGTGACCATTTGCTTTAGCCCATTCTTCAGACGCTAAAAGTACACATGAAGCACCATCAGTCAACGGGGTAGAGTTACCCGCTGTCATGGTTGCAGCTTCGCCTTTACCAAAGACTGGTTTCAATTTTGCTAATTTCTCAGCAGTTGAGTCAGCGCGTAAGTTGTTGTCACGACTTAAACCCAAGAATGGCGTAATTAAATCATCGAAGAAACCTTCTTCGTATGCTTTTGCCATTTTCTGGTGAGAAGAAGCAGCTAAGGCATCTTGCTCTTCGCGTGGAATACCCCACTCAAGTGCAGTGATTGCTTGATGGTCACCCATAGATAAACCAGTACGTGGCTCACCATTTTTAGGTGCATCCATAAGATCTTTAACATTAATTTTTGCTAAAGCTTTTAAACGGTCTTTACCTGTTTTAGCAATGTTAAGCTCAAGCAGGGCTTTACGTAAGCCGTCACCGAAAGCGATTGGTGCATCAGAAGTGGTATCAACACCACCTGCGATACCTACTTCGATTTGACCTAAAGCAATTTTGTTTGCAACTAAAAATGCTGCTTGTAGACCAGTGCCACATGCTTGTTGAATGTCATATGCAGGAGTTTCAGGTGCAAGTTGAGTATTTAAAACACACTCACGAGTCATGTTGAAATCACGGCTGTGCTTTAATACTGCACCCGCAACCACTTCACCTAGGCGTTGACCTTGTAGGTTGAAACGCTCAACCAAACCGTTTAACGCAGCTGTAAACATGTCGATGTTGGAAGCTGTGAAATAAGCGCCGTTAGAGCGAGCGAAAGGAATACGGTTACCGCCGATAATGGCAACACGGCGCACAGTGTTTTGGCTCATGGTTTTATCCTGTTGAACAGAAGGTTTGGTCGTTTTAGCTGCAGCTGCCTTCGTCGCTGTAGACGCAGCAGTGCTTTTTGTCGTACTTGCACTACGTGTTGTAGAGCGGGCACGCGTAGTTTTTGGTGTCGTCGTTGCCGCTTTAGATGTTGTGCTTGCAGTTTTACGTGAAGTTGAAGCTGCTTTTGATGTATTTGACACAGTCTCTTGAGCGGAAGTCTCGACTGCTGGATTTTCTTGAGTTGTTTTGCTCATAAGGCTTTTCCAAGCATAATTGCGATATTCTTGCTACAAACATACCATATTTCTAATACTGCTGTATTGACTAGAATGACGCTTGAGACCACATTCAGGTCAAGACATCCAGACATGAACTCAAGTATGATTTGCTATGAGTCAATCAGACATTGATTTCATGCCATATCCCAACATGATTCATGTGTTTGTAACAAATTCATTTGTATGAGAGATAATAACCATGACTGATCAGTACCAAGCATTTACACAATCACCTTTAGGTAAGTTTGTCGTAAAAAATCTAGGTTTACCATCACCAGTTGCGCTAGATCGTTTTGAAAGTGCTCAACCAGTTGTAAATGGTGCAGTATTGCTTGGCGCGGCACCATCAAGCACGATTTCTGCTGCGATTGCTCAAGTTCTTAGCAATATTCATGCAGATAGCTATGTGGGCAATAATGTTGAATTACAACAAACTGCTGCAAAAGTAGGTTTAAACCTTCGTCCTCTTAATGCAGATGACAAAGAATCTAAGTTTAAAGCCGTTGTATTTGATGCGTCTGGTATTCAAGATTCAGAACAATTAAAAGCGTTATACGACTTCTTCAATCCAATTGCGCGTCAAATTTCAAGTTCAGGACGTGTGATCGTGATTGGTACCACACCTGAAACAGCGAAAACAGTAAAACAAGCGATTGCACAACGTGCACTTGAAGGTTTTATCAAGTCTGTTGGTAAAGAATTCAAAAAGGGTATTACTGCACAAGTGGTCTATGTGGACCAAGGCGCAGAAGCAAACCTTGAATCAACTTTACGTTTCTTGATTTCACCACGTTCTGCTTATGTATCTGGTCAAGTGATCCGTGTGTCTAAAGCAGATGTTGTTGATTTGGACTGGGCAAAACCACTTGCTGGTAAAACCGCGTTGGTCACAGGTGCGAGTCGTGGTATTGGTGAAGCGATTGCACATGTATTGGCGCGTGATGGTGCGCATGTGATTTGCTTAGATGTTCCACAACAACAAGCTGATTTAGAGCGTGTTGCGGGTTCAATCGGTGGTTCAGTATTGGCAATCGACATTACTGCTGCTGATGCGGGCGAGAAAATCAAGACGGCTGCTGTAAAACAAGGTGGTCTAGATGTGATTGTGCATAATGCAGGGATTACCCGTGACAAAACTTTGGCAAACATGAAGCCAGAGCTTTGGGATCTAGTCATCAACATCAACTTGTCAGCAATCGAGCGTGTTAACGATTACTTACTTTCTCATGATGGTTTAAATGCAAATGGTCGTATCGTTTGTGTATCATCAATCAGTGGAATCGCGGGTAACCTCGGTCAAACCAACTATGCTGTGTCAAAAGCAGGTGTGATTGGTTTGGTGAAATTTACTGCACCGACATTAAAGAATGGTATTACCATTAATGCGGTTGCACCAGGTTTCATTGAAACGCAAATGACTGCTGCAATTCCATTTGCGATTCGTGAAGCAGGTCGTCGTATGAACTCGATGAACCAAGGTGGTTTACCTGTAGATGTGGCTGAAGCAATTGCATGGTATGCATCAACTGGTTCAACAGGAGTAACAGGTAACGTTGTTCGCGTCTGCGGTCAAAGCTTGTTAGGTGCTTAAGAACTTCAAGCTATAAAATCTCCCTTGCGGAGCGAATACTCCTCACCCTCTTTAAAAAGAGGGGAATTCCTAAAAATTAAAACCTATATAATTTGTGGAAGCTCCCTCCTTTATGAAAGGAGGGTTGAGGAGGATTCCTAAAATATAAAAGGTTTATTATGAATACACGTCATTTTAGTCAGTTGCCAAAACCTTATTTAGCTTATCCAAAAGTCATTCAAGGTCTGATTTTTAAAAAGCCAAAAGGTGAGAAGGTTCTGCCACAAGTTGAGTATGTGGTGGATACACTTAAGATTGATAGCAAACATTTAGAAAGCTATAACGAGATTTGTGGTTTTAAAAATGATGGTTTCGTGCCAGCAATCTATTTGGCAGTTTTGTCGCAAAGTTTGCAAATGCACATGATGACCAGTGAAGCATTTCCATTCCCAATCTTAGGCTTGGTGCATATTCGTAACCAAATCAAGCAAACTCGCAAAATTGCTGTGAATGAGCAAATCACTTTATCGTGCAAGTTTGGCGAGCTAAAACCGCATGACAAAGGTTTACAGTTTGATTTCATCACGACTGCGAAAGTCGGTGGTGAAGTGGTGATGGAAAGTTTAACCACTTATTTATCACGCCAAAAAACTGAGAAAAAAGTGACTGAAAAAGCAAAAGAAGTGAAAGAACCTGCTTATCAGCCAAAAGCAGAATGGAATATTTCTGAAAACACAGGTCGTCGTTATGCCGTGATTTCGGGTGATTTTAACTTGATTCATATCCATGCTGTAACTGCAAAAGCTTTTGGCTTTAAACAGGCGATTGCACATGGTATGTGGAGCAAGGCAAAAGCCTTAGCTAGCATTGAATTACCTGCGGCTTATGAGGCAGATGTTTGGTTTAAACTACCGATGTTCTTACCATCTACGGTGGAGTTTTTAACTGCAGCCGAGCCAAAACAAACAGATTTCTTGATTCGTAATGTGAAATCTAAAAAGCCGCATGTCGCAGGTACAGTGAAAGCACTCTAATCACGATCATGTCGTGTAAATGCTCCCTGTTGTTCGCAACAGGGATATTATAAGAAACATAAATATCATAAGGAATTGAGCTTTGTTTAAAGAAATTCTATTTGCCGATACGCATAATTATCACGGTAGTGTTGATGAACGTTTCATTGACTTGGCGAGCCAATTTAGTCGTCTACAAGATGCACGTAGCCAGCAAGGCGGTGCAGCACTGGTGGTGTATTTCCAAGGTCAAAAAGTTGTTGATATTTATACGGGGAAGAAATCTCAAGAAGAAGATTGGCAATCTAATACTTTAGCCATGTGCTATTCAACAGGGAAAGGCATTCTCGCGACACTTGCGCACATTTTGGTGAGTGAAGGGGTGCTGGATTACGAGCAACCGATTGCACATTACTGGCCAGAATTTGCTCAGAATGGCAAAGCCAATATTACGTTACGTCATGTTTTATCACATCAAAGTGGTCTATTTGATATTCGCAATACCATTGAAACAGCGACTGAAATGCTGGATTGGTCGCATATGCTGGATGTGATGGCAGCAGCGACACCACGTTTTGCTGCTGGACAAAGTTTTGCCTATCAGCCTTTGACCTATGGGTGGATTTTGGGTGGTGTGCTTGAGAAAGCAGCTAAACAGCCGTTAAGTTGGCTTATGCAGCGTTACCTAGTACAACCGCTTGAATTGGATGGCGCGTATTTTGGGACACCAACATCGGAATTAAATCGTGTTGCGCGTTTGTTGGAACAGCCGAAAACGGCATCTCAAGCTAAACCGCAGCAAAAGAAAAGCAGTCAACCACGTAAAGCATCCTTATCAGAACGCTTATTGGAGTTCTCTGGGCAAAATCCACAAGATTTCCAAGATGCCATGATTCCAAAAGGCATGCGTCATTTTAGTTTCTATAGTGATGAAGGATTACAGGCGGTAATTCCAGCAGCCAATGGGGTATTTACTGCCGATAGTTTGGCCAAAGTCTATGCAATGCTAGCCAATCAAGGCCAATGGCAGGGTCAGCAATTGATTCGTCCAGAAGTGTTTAAGCAACTCAGTACGGTACAAAGCAAGGCACGTGATCGCGTGATGCCGATTCCAATGCATTGGCGTTTGGGTTATCACCGTATTTTAACTATGGGCAAACGTGCACCGCATGGTTTTGGACATGTCGGCTTTAATGGCTCAGGAGCATGGTGTGATTTTGAGCGTGAACTCAGTTTTGCTTATACCCATAATTTTAATGTGACTTCGGCAACAGGGGATTATCGTTTGTGGGGTTTAAGCCAAGAAACGCTACGCTGTGCAGATGAAATACGAACAGGTCGAAAAGGCTGGTTTTAATTCGCCTTTGTTTGATAGGGTGGAACGTGGTAAATCACCGCCTCGTATTTCCTTTCAGTTTTATACGCAGCCACTGTCCCACCTAGAAATTCAGCCAGTTTACGACTTGGCTGATTATCCACTGCAACAGGGTATAAGAAATATTGGGTAGAGAGATGTGTAGAAGCCCAACGGAATACTTCTAAAATCGCTTCTTTGGCAAAGCCTTGATTGTGGTAATCTTCCCGAATCCATAGTCCTAGTTCGGGTGTTGCGGTCTGCATTCGATGCACACCGATAAGACCAATAAACGCCTGATCTTGTTTACGACGTAACACAAAATGTCGGTCGGTATTTTTTGCTTCTGCCAATAACCATTGTTGACCAATTTTTTCTTGCTCAGTGAAGCTTTGAGCAGGTTCCCAAGCCATATAACGGGTTAATGTTGTTGTTACACAAGGATAGATATCAGCAAGATCATCCATTTGAAATACAAATAAATCGAGTCTTGCTGTTTGTAATAATGCTCGTTTCATTGTTTACTCATTTTGATTTTTTAAATAGTTCTGCTTGAATAATGGCTTCGGTGTGGCGTTTAAAATCGTTTTCATTTAAGCCAATCAACCCCAGTTTGTAAATCCCTTCTAGACCACAGACAAATGCAATTAGTCGCCATGCGATGTCATCGCTATTGGTCTCAAAATGAAATTCACCTAATGTTTGGCCTTCATCAATCATCCGTACAATTGAACGATGCCAGTCTTGCATGGCTATATTATAGGCTCGTTTTATTTCTTCATCTTGATCAATTAAAACTTCAGCCTCATTCCATAATCTTAAATAAGGCTGGATTTGCTCAATATTTTCGCAACCGAGTAACAGGGAAAGACGTTGCAAAGCGTTGGCTGTGCTGACCTGATTTTCAATTTCGTCTAGTTGTTGCATCAATTTGATAAAGGCTTCTGCTTTTAAATGCGAGCTGGAAGCAAAGTGGTGGTGTACTTGTCCTGTAGATGTTTGGGCTTCAATGGCGATACGACGAACTGTCATTGCAGAAAAACCTTCGTTTAATGCGACCTGCATCGCAGCTTGTAAAATCATTTCACGACGTTGTTCGCGGTTTAAATAAGCCATTCTTTTTTAGCACCTATGAGTACATACAAATCAGAGACAAATTAACTCAACTTTAAAAGTTGGACAAGTGTTCAATTTTGGTTATAATAACGCCAACTTGAACAATTGTCCAATTTAGAGGCATTTATGTCACGCAAGTGGTTAATTCTTGCAATCGTTGTACTGATTTATCTTCCTGTATCAATTGATGCAACCGTTTTACATGTGGCGACACCGACGTTGAGTGAGTCACTTTCATTATCTGCAAATGAGTTGCTGTGGATTATTGATATTTATTCCTTGGTCATGGCAGGTTTGATCTTGCCAATGGGTGCCTTGGGTGATCGTATTGGCTTTAAAAAGCTCATGATCATCGGTGGTATCTTATTTGGCCTTGCATCATTGGCCGCTGCTTTTTCTTCTACAGCATATGCATTAATTGGTTCTCGCGCTTTATTGGCCGTTGGTGCTGCCATGATTTTGCCTGCTACTTTATCTGCGGTTCGTAATACTTTTCTTGATGAAAAACAGCGCAACTTTGCTTTAGGTGTTTGGGCAACTGTCGGTGGTGGTGGTGCTGCATTTGGCCCTTTGCTTGGTGGTTTCTTACTCGAGCACTTTCATTGGGGCTCAGTGTTCCTGATCAATGTTCCGATTATGATTGCTGTACTTGCTTTAACTGTCTTTGTGATTCCAAAGCAGGCAGGGCAACCTAAGCAGAATCTTAACTTGTTACAGGCCATTGTATTGGTGGTTGCCATCCTGAGCATGATCTATGCGGTTAAGACTGTGATGCACGGTTTTAGTATCTGGTCAGTTTTGATATTCGCAGTTGGTTTCAGTTTATTGGTTGGCTTTATTCGTAAGCAGTTAACTTCAAACTCACCTATGATTGATATCCAGTTGTTTAAACATCCTGTCATTGCAACAGGTGTGGTGATGGCAATTGTATCAATGATGGCTTTGGTCGGATTCGAGTTACTGATTTCTCAGGAGTTGCAATTTGTTTACCAACTTTCACCATTGGCTGCTGGGGCATTTATTTTACCATTTATGATTGCGATCAGTTTAGGTGGCCCAATTGCCAGTATGCTGGTCAACCGTTTCGGTCTACGCTCAGTTGCATCGCTTGGTATGTTGATGAGTGCTTTAAGTTTATGGGGCTTAGCAAATACTGACTTTATGCAGTCGAAGATGCAGGTCTGGAGCTGGATGGTTGTTTTAGGCCTAAGTGTGGAAATTGCTTTATTGGCTTCAACCTCTGCCATTATGTCTTCAGTACCGCCAAGTAAGGCGACAGCAGCAGGGGCAATTGAGGGGATGGCGTATGAGTTGGGAGCTGGTTTAGGCATTGCCTTTTTCGGTCTGATGTTGTCATGGTTCTATGCCAACTCGATTGTGATACCAACTGATGTGCCGTCTAACATCATTGAACAGGTGAGCAGTTCAATTGGAGAGGCGGTTCAAGCTGCCAAGCAATTACAACCTGCAATTGCTGAACATATCATCACAGCTGCGAAACAGGCCTTTAGCCAATCGCATCGTTCAGTGCTGAATGTGGCAGCGCTCTTATTCTTGATCTTGTCGATTTTTATTTGGTTTGCTTTACCAAAGCGAGTCACAGTGGTTGAGGAGTAATGCTTTATCCTCATCCAAACTGAGTTTGGATGAGTTTTTTTAGGTAGACTCCGCTTGAATTGTTATAATTTTTTGCATGATTAAGTGTATATTCTAGTAGTAAAAAAATATTGGAATAAGTAATAAATGAGAATCTGTAAAATTAATAATAGTATTATTGATTGTTCAATGATAGGTGTTGATACTCATTCATTTGGTCGGGTGGTAAATGAATCGCATGCAATAGCATATGAAGTAAAGTTTAGCTTTAGTGATGTGATTATTAACTTTAGTAAATTTTATCAAGAGTTTATTGATAATGAATCTCAAGATGAAGGATTTGTTGAGGATTTAAAAGGATGGCCTTTAATTTTACAACAAACAGGATATTTAAATTTACAGGAGATATTAATTAAAGCCCCTAAGTTCTTGGCTGACTTACTTTTAAAGGTTTTACCAGTAGAGTTTATGGGGTATATGTTTTTAGAAGAAGATATCAGCTCTAAAAAGTATATATTGCAAACATTTTCTAGTCTTGTTGTTGAGACCAATACAATACTTTGTCAGGGGGTGGCATTTGTTAATCCCTTATTTAAGGGGGAGTTAATCAAAGGTTGAGCTTTGTAATATTAATGCTTAATCATTTCTCAAAGACTACAAAAAGTTAACTTTCATAAGCAAAATTTGGATCAGATAAGTATCTTTGATGAAATAATCAAGGCACACTTATTCCAAACTGACGTAAGATCTTACACAGTTGAATCATGGGTAAACCCATCAATGTGGTTTGATCATCACCCACCATTTTTTCAAATAAGCTAATCCCCAAGCTTTCACATTTAAAACTACCCGCACAATGTAAGGGTTGGTCAATTGCAATATAACGCTCAATTTCTGCCAATGTCAGCTGGCGAAATTTAACTTGGTAATGTTCAACCAGTGTCGTTTCAAAGCCAGATTGCAAATGTTGAACACTGAGCGCGGTACTGAAAAAGACAGTCTGACCTGAGTTTGCCTGCAATTGTTGAATGGCATTTTCAGTGCTCAATGGTTTACCAATAAAGTCATACGGAGCATGTTCACGCCAAGCCACTTGATCGGAACCAATCACAATCGCATCTGGATGTTGTTCCGCAATGACACGGGCTTTTTCATACGCCAGTCGTTTAGCCAGATCATCGGCATGTAGTTCACCTGATGCGGATTCATCAATATCAGGGGAGATACAGCGATAATCCAAGCTTAAACGATCCATCAGATCTTTACGGGTTTGACTGCTGGATGCCAAAATCAATTCATGTTGGTTCATTACACCGCGTATTCCACAAGGATATTCAAGGGAACATAATGCAGAACGGCATTGTGGCAAGCATTCAACTTAATCGGTGGTGCTTGTCCTGCTTGATAAGCTTCAACCCAACGTGTCACACAGATACACCAGAAGTCACCTGGTTTAAGACCTGGGAAGCCCACTTCAGGCAATGGTGTAATGAGGTCATTGCCGACTTTTTGTGAGAAATTTAGAAACTCAGAAGTCATTTGTGCACACATCGTATGCTGACCTAAATCGGTGACCGCTGTGTGGCAAAAGCCATTACGAAAATACCCAGTGATTGGGTCATAACAACAACTGGCTAAAGGTTCGCCAAGCACGTTTAAACGATTAATTTTTGGATCTGGATGAATTGACATAATAATAGAAAGATTTAGTGACGGTGATTATCATAATCAAAACTGAAGCTTTCGGCAGCTTTTCTGCAAAAAAACTCACCTTTATTTCAGAGAATCATTTAAAATTATGCCGTTTTTAAAATCAACTAGAGAGCCATCCATGAATTTTCAGCGCATGACTGATCTTGATTTAACAGGTAAACGTGTCCTTATTCGTGAAGACTTAAACGTTCCTGTAAAAAATGGGGAAATTACCAGTGATGCACGTTTACGTGCTGCATTGCCAACAATTAAAGCTGCTTTAGAAAAAGGCGCAGCAGTGATGGTGTTTTCTCATCTTGGTCGTCCTGTAGAGGGTGAGCCAAAACCAGAACAATCGCTTGCACCGGTTGCTGCTTATTTAAGTAAAGCTTTGGGTCAAGATGTTAAATTATTCACAGATTATTTAGATGGCGTTGAAGTGGCTGCGGGTCAAGTTGTGTTACTTGAAAACGTTCGTTTCAACCACGGCGAAAAGAAAAATAACCAAGAACTTGCGAAGAAATACGCTGCATTATGCGATGTATTTGTTATGGATGCATTCGGTACAGCGCACCGCGCAGAAGCATCAACTGAAGGTGCAGCACGTTTTGCACCAATCGCAGCTGCGGGTCCTTTATTGGCAGCAGAGTTAGATGCACTTGGCCGTGCAATGCAAACCCCAGAAAAACCAATGGTTGCAATTGTTGCAGGCTCTAAAGTATCAACTAAACTTGATGTGTTGACTTCATTGTCTACAATCTGTGATCAATTGATCGTGGGTGGTGGTATTGCCAATACATTCTTGGCTGCAGCTGGTTTTAATGTGGGTAAATCACTTTACGAAGCAGATTTAGTTGAAACTGCAAAACAAATTGCTGCAAAAGTCAGTGTTCCATTACCTACAGATGTTGTGGTTGCAGATGCAAGCCAAATCAACTTTGAAGATTTCCTTGGTTCATTGGCAAGTGCACAAGCCGTTGTGAAGAACGTTGCTGATGTAACTGATAATGATATGATTTTGGATGTTGGTCCTGAAACTGCTAAAGCATTTGCGGACATCTTAAAATCTTCAAAAACAATTCTTTGGAATGGCCCAGTGGGTGTGTTTGAAGTAGATCAATTTGGTGAAGGAACCAAAACACTTTCATTGGCGATTGCTGAATCTGCTGGTTTCTCGATTGCGGGTGGTGGTGACACATTGGCTGCGATTGATAAATATCAAGTTGCTGATCAAATTGGCTATATCTCAACAGGTGGCGGTGCATTCTTAGAGTTCGTAGAAGGCAAAACTTTACCAGCGGTTGCGGTATTGCTTGAGCGCGCTTAAGTTGAATTTATTCTTTTAATTTATAAGAAGATTAGTAAAAAAGAGTCGATTTAAATCGGCTCTTTTTTACTTTTGCACAACGTTGTCGTCATCAAAATGTCACATATCTGAAATATCCTTGTCACAACTTAACCAAGTAACTGTGGAAAGCCGTGATGAAATTTAAATTAACCCTTGCCGCTCTAATTATTGCTCCAATCATGCTGACTGCATGTGCAAAGAAAGATGAAGCGAAAAATGCTGAACAGCAAGATCAAGCAGCTTCTGCTGTATCAACACAGACAACCCCAGAGCAACAAGCCGCAATTGATGCGATTGATAAGCCAAATTTAGATGAAAATAATACTGATGTTGCAGAACATGCTGCTGCTTCAGAGGTTGCTGCGAGCGAAGCGCACTAAGTGATTTAGAAAATAAAAGCCGATGTTTTAACATCGGCTTTTTTGTATTTATGAATTAGCTTTGCAGTAGAAGGTAAGCGTGGTCTGATAATCGTCATCACGTGCAAGAGAAGCATTTTTACCTGTAATTGTTCCGATTACACCAGCGGCAGCTTCGACCATTTTGCCTGTTTGTTCATCGACAACACCTTTTAGTACACCTTGGTATGCGGTTTTTTCGTCAACAACAACTGGGGCTGTATTACGAGTACAAGTTTTTTGAGCGGCAGTTACAGCATTGTTTTTTGCAATCAGGTTAGTTTTACCAATGCCTGTTACTTCGTATTGATTATTTTCTTTTTGAATTGCCAAAGTATTGGTTGGTGTCGATGCACATGCAGTTAGACCGAGTGCTAAACCACCAACTAAACTCATGATTAACGTTTTTTTCATTGCTTGTTCTCAAGTTACGGCTTAATTGTATTATTTGAACATAGAATTTCTGATTGCTTTTGCAGGTTCTGTACAGTTTATGCAGGGACTCTGTTAATTTTCTCAAATGAATGATGAGTTTAGCGATGATGATATTGGTTATTTACTCACGAAATTCAATGTGGATGTATGTGACAAGCATGAATTAAGCATAGTGGAAATCATGCAGATTATGCTAATCTAGCGCCATCCTTGTGTTAGTTAGATTCATTTCAATGACGGACTCAAATATAGAGACAATTCATCAAAATATTCATCAACGTCAATCTATTGGGCAACTGATTGAGCCTGCACCAAATACAGAACAACTCGAAAAAGCAGTGCAAGCAGCACTTACTGCACCTGATCACCATCGTTTAAAACCAACTCGTTTTGTGATTGTGACTCCTGAACTACGTGCGGCATTCGGTGAGAATTTAGCTAAAGCTTTAGCCGATTTAGGTGAAACTGATTCTGCACAACTTGATCGAGTGAAACAGCATCCGTTTCGTGCGCCTTTGTTGGTTTTAGCCTTAACCACGATTCAAGATCATCCTAAAGTTCCGCACTTTGAACAGATTTTAAGTACAGGTGCTGCGATTCAAAACTTCTTGTTGTCATTACAAGCGCAAGGCTTTGCAACCATGTGGCGTTCTGGGGCAGTGGTTGAGTCGAATTGGTTGAAACAGCAATTAGGATTAAAACAACAAGATCTCATTTCTGGAATTATTTATATCGGAACAGCAGCGAAAGCGATTGCGCCAAGAGCAGAAATAGACAGTCAAGATTTTGTAAAAGTATGGCAAGTAACCTAAGCTTTGTTTTGCATGATTAAAGAAAGAAATTCGTTTCAGGATAAAAAATGACAGAGTTAAATTTTAGTGATTTAGTTGAGCCAGTTGCCGTAGATCAGAAAACGGCATTAAGAATTACGGTATTGGGCGGTGGTAGTTTTGGCACAGCGATGGCAAATTTAGCCACTAGAAATGGTTGCGATACCATGATTTGGATTCGTGATGCTGCTGTTGCTGAAGAAATTAATCAAACGCATATCAATAAACGCTATTTACCTGATTATCCATTGGAACCTGCTTTGCGTGCAGTGGCTGATCTAGAGCTTGCTGTACGGGATCGTGACATTATTTTGGTGGCTATTCCAAGTCATTCATTCCGTGACGTACTCAAACAGATTGCGCCGTTTATTACTTCTCAGGCTGTGGTTTCATTGACCAAAGGCATTGAAGCAAAAACCTTTAGTTTTATGAGCGATATTATTCGCACAGAATTGCCAGAAGTACCGTATGGTGTTCTATCTGGCCCAAATCTTGCCAAAGAAATCATGGCGGGTATGCCATCTGGGACTGTAATTGCCAGTGAGTCAGAGTTGGTTCGTTATGCGGTGCAACACGCTTTACATAGTGCTTTATTCCGCGTGTTTGGTAGCGACGATGTGCATGGTGTTGAATTGGGTGGTGCGTTAAAAAATATTTATGCAGTTGCGATGGGTATGGGTGGGGCTTATAAAATTGGTGAAAATACCAAAAGTATGATTCTAACGCGTGCGTTGGCAGAGATGAGCCGTTTTGCAGTGAAACAGGGTGCAAATCCATTAACCTTTTTGGGATTGTCTGGTGTCGGGGATTTATTCGCCACTTGTAACAGTCCATTAAGTCGTAACTATCAAATTGGTTTCGCATTAGGTTCTGGGAAAACATTAGATCAAGCGACTAAGGAACTGGGGCAGACTGCGGAGGGGATTAATACCATTGTTCAGGTGCGAACCAAAGCAGAAGAGTTGGATGTATATATGCCAATTACTAACGCACTATATGAAGTGATTTTTGAAGGTGCACCACCAATGACCATTGCGTTGTCTTTAATGAAGAATGGTCATCGTAGTGATGTGGAATTTGTTTTACCTCATCATGAAGTCTAATCAAAAAACTGTCATCTATTCGCGTTATGATGCAGCTATAAAAAATAAGGTCGTTTTATGCAGTTAACTTTAGTTCGTCACGGTGAAGCATCTCCAGCCATCAATGGAAATGATATTCAACGCCCACTCACAACACGTGGGCATCAACAAGCTGAACAAACAGGACATTTCTTAAAAGATGTGATTCAGCCTGAAATTTTTGTGGTGAGTCCTTTATTACGTGCTCAAGAAACTTTAGCCCATATCAAGGCGCATTTTCACGGCATTCCTGTGTTAATTTGCGATAAGATTAAACCAGATGATGATGCCAAGGATGCGATTGAGTGGTTATCCAAATTACCTTATGAGTCGATAGCAGTGGTGTGTCATATGAATGTGGTGGCACATATTGAAGAACAATTGACACATGAAGGCTTTAATCCATTTGCATTGGCAGAAGCACGTATTTATGATCAAGCTGTGATCGCGAATGGTTTGTCGACACAAAAGAATCGTTTTACACCAACATTATAATTTTTATATATCCGCAATAGGATAAGGGTACTGAACACCGATGCTGTATATATGGATGCCCGAAACCAATGGAACATGGTATTGGTCGGCAGGGGAAAATTGGTTGCAGGCACAGAGTCTTGAACAGTTGATTCAGGACTTGCAAGAGCATCATGGAAAAGAGGCTGTGGTTTATTTTCCAAGTCGAAATGCGCAATTATTACAACAGCCAATGACCAAAGCACATTACAAACAATTGGGGCAAGAGGGTGTTAAATACCTCTTGGAAGAGTTTGTGACCTTACCTATTGATCAAATGAAAGTGGTTCATCACTTTCACAACGATCAGCTCAATATCTTAGGTGTCGCGCAATATTCAATTGAAACATGGCAACATGCGCTGAGTCTTTTACCGATCCAGATAGCAGCATTTTTACCAGACTTTTTGATTTTACCTGAACCAGAACCGAATCAAGTGGTGTTGCTCAACCTGTATGATCATTTATTGGTGAGAGAAAATGCATGGACAGGTAACTCTGTTGATGATTTGGGACTGTTTTTGGAGTTTCAGACGGCAGAAACACAGTATAAATTTGCCAATCTGAATGCCGACCAATTGGATAGCCTCGCGACTGCATCAAGTAAAGATCAGCGGACTGAATTTGGTTATCAATTTGAACAATTATTAAGACCCAAACAACATCCATTTAATGTTTTGCCAAAATCAAAAAATGCAGAAGTACAGTGGTCTGGTTATTGGAAAGCGGCAGCAGCAGTATTATTGGCAGTAATTATCGTGCAACTTGGTTATGATGCTTTGCGCTGGGCAAAGCTGAAAAAAGTTGCTGATCAAACTGCGAGTCAAGCGATTGATCAGTATAAATCTTGGTTTGGTGAAGGTGGGCGAGTGACTGAGCAAAATCTTAAAAGCTCATTTGAAGGTCAATTGCGTATGAGTCAACTTGGCGATACACAAGCACTTTCATTATTAAGTCGCGTTGGACCAATTTTGATGCAAAAACAAATTGTTGCCCAACAAGTGAGTTATGATGCCTCTACTTTGGCAATGTCTCTCAAAGCAAAATCTGCCGATGATTTACAAGGCTTAGCACAACAATTAAATCAACAAGGTTTTCAAGCAGAGTTAGGCAATGTGCAAGCCGATAGTGTTGGAGCAATTGGGGTGGTGAAAATAAAATAATGAAAGCATTAACTCAATTACAAAACAGCTTTGATCAAAAAATTGAAGCACTTAATGAATATCTACAAAGTTTGTCTGTGCGTGAACGTGTAATGGTGATTTTTACGACCATCTTTGTGATAGTGACTGTCATTGGATTTTCTTTGTGGAAAATGCACGCCTTGGCAGAGCAGCAACAAAAGCGTTTAAATGATTTGAAAGATCTCACGGTATGGATGCAGAGCAATGCTGCAACGATGAAGCCCGCTAATGATCCTGGCTTAACTGCTGCAGATAAAATCCAACGTACAGCTCAGCAACAAGGCTTGGCAGTTTCTTCACAGCAAAATGGAGAACAGATTCAGCTGGTGGCCGAACATCAGAATTATGCTGTACTGGCTAACTTTTTGATGCAGTTGTCTCAAATGGGTCTCAGCATCCAAAAAATGGATATGGTTTCAAATAATAATCAGATTAAATTAACCGCAACAGTACAATAAGCGCTAAAAATAACCCTATGTCAGGCATGGTGTTTTGTTAAGCCTATGCCTATAATACGGCTACTTGAAAATCAGTAGACTGTGATTGGTATGTTATATTCATTGGCTCGCCCTTTGTTGTTTACTTTAGCGCCAGAGCGTGCACATGAACTTACGCTCTCTATGCTAGATAAAGCCCACAAAATTGGCTTTATGCATCAGAAAGTTGCAGCAAAACCTGTGACATGTATGGGAATTGAATTTCCAAATCCCGTGGGTCTTGCCGCTGGTTTAGATAAAAATGGTGCGCATATTGATGCTTTAGCTGCACTGGGCTTCGGGTTTATCGAAATTGGAACCATTACACCACGACCACAAGCTGGTAATCCTCTACCACGTTTATTCCGTATTCCTCAGGCAAAAGCGATTATTAACCGCATGGGGTTTAATAATGATGGCGTGGATAAACTGATTGAAAATGTAAAAGCTGCAAAGTTTAAGGGTGTTTTGGGAATCAATATCGGCAAAAATGCAGATACGCCTGTTGAAGATGCAGTATCTGATTATCTGATTTGCCTAGAAAAAGTTTATAATTACGCTTCTTATATTACTGTTAATATTTCATCGCCAAATACCAAAAATTTACGTAGTTTACAAAGTGGTGATGCGCTTACCGAATTATTGCAAACCTTAAAAGATCGTCAACTTGAACTGGCAGATCAATATAATCATTATGTTCCTCTGGTTCTTAAAGTTGCACCAGATTTAACTCCAGAAGATATTCAATTTATTGCTGCACAATTATTACAATTCAAAATTGATGGTTTGATCGTGACCAATACCACGCTTGGGCGTGAAGGTGTTGAAAACTTGCCAAATGGAAATGAGGCAGGTGGTTTGTCAGGTGCGCCCGTATTTGAAAAGAGTACCGAATGTCTACGCCAATTTGCCAAAGTGTTGGCGGGTCAAATTCCACTGATTGGTGTGGGCGGTATTTTGTCTGGCGAACAAGCAGTTGCCAAACAGCAAGCTGGAGCGAGCTTGGTACAAGTTTATAGTGGGCTTATTTATACCGGTCCAACACTTGTGAAAGATTGTGTTAATGCGATGACTGTGTGAAATGAACACACTTGATATCATCATTCTGGTCATTTTGCTCATTGGAGGGCTGAACGGTTTGCGACAAGGATTTATCAAAGCCTTTGCGAACTTGATCGGATGGATATTCGCATTGATCGTTGGGGCAAAATATGCGGTAATCTTGGCACCTGCGATGAGTAGTCTAAGCCAAGATCCTGTCGTGCAAAAAATTGCAGCTTTTGCTTTTATCGTATTGATCATAGTGGTGTGTACGTGGATAGTGTCTGCATTACTGAATGGGCTCTTGAAAAGTTTAAAATTGGGCCCATTAAATCGTTTAGCGGGTGGTGCATTTGGTTCTTTGAAAGGACTCTTAATTGTACTGATTGCTATGCAAGGTTTAGGACCTTGGGTTGAGAGTTCACCGCACTGGAAACAGTCGAAATTCGTACAAATTTTATTACCTTACGCACCTTTGGCTACTGAATTATCCAAGGATGCGGCAAATCAAGCTTTACATCAAATGACATCTGAAGGTGCGTTATTACATCGCCCTTCATCAGAAATGGACGAATCAGAACGTGCTTCAGTGAATGAGCGTTCTGATCATTCGACGAAAAATCCTTTTTATTAATCGCTAGCTTGTCGCGAGGTTGCTATGTGTGGAGTTGTTGGGATAGCCGGTAAATCACCAGTGAACCAAATGTTATTTGATGCCTTAACGATGCTGCAACATCGAGGACAAGATGCTGCAGGAATCGTAACCTGCCATCAAGGGCGTTTATTCCTCCGCAAAGATAACGGTATGGTACGCGATGTATTCCATACGCGTCACATGCGTGCATTGCTTGGGAACTACGGGATTGGACATGTTCGCTACCCAACTGCAGGTTCATCAAGCAGTGCTGAAGCGCAACCGTTTTATGTGAACTCACCGTATGGTATTACCCTTGCTCACAATGGTAACTTGACCAACGCTGCTGAAATTCATGATGACCTGTTCAAGACAGATTTACGTCACATGAATACTGATTCTGATTCTGAAGTTTTGCTCAACGTATTTGCGCATGAGTTACAAAAGATCGGTACTTTAAATCCAACCGCAGATGATATTTTCCACACCGTATCTCGTGTACATGAGCGTTGCAAAGGTGCTTATGGCGTTGTGGCAATGATCACAGGCCATGGTTTGGTTGGTTTCCGTGATCCAAATGGTATTCGTCCTTTGGTTTATGGTTCTCGCGAAACAGAACAGGGTGTTGAATATATCATTGCTTCTGAATCCGTGGCGATTACGGCACTTGGTTTTAAAGTTGAACGTGATATTGCACCAGGTGAAGCAATTTTTATTGATGCTAATGGTCAATTGTTTACGAAGCAATGCGCGGCCAATCCTGAATATCGTCCATGTATTTTCGAATATGTTTACTTTGCGCGTCCAGATGCAACAATCGATGGGATTTCAGTGTACAAAGCTCGTTTAAAAATGGGTGAGAAGCTGGCTTATAAGATTTTGAAAGAATGGGGTGAGCAGCACGATATTGATGTGGTGATCCCAATTCCAGATACCAGTCGTACTTCTGCATTAGAACTGGCAAATATTTTAGGTGTGAAATTCCGTGAAGGTTTTATGAAAAACCGTTATATCGGACGTACCTTTATTATGCCAGGTCAGCAGCAACGTAAAAAATCAGTACGTCAAAAGTTAAACCCTGTTGAACTTGAGTTCAAAGATAAGAACGTTCTGTTAGTAGATGACTCAATTGTTCGCGGTACTACCTGTAATGAAATCATTCAGATGGCACGTGATTCAGGCGCGAAAAAAGTATTCTTCGCTTCTGCTGCACCAATGGTGAAGTATCCAAATGTGTATGGTATTGATATGCCAGCCAAGGCAGAGTTGATTGCATCAGGTCGTACAGTCGAAGAAATCCGTGAAAATATTGGTGCAGACCGTTTAATTTTTCAAGATTTGGAAGATTTGAAAAATGCAGTGCGTACCAGCAAAGTTCCAGATTTAACTGAGTTTGATTGTTCTGTGTTTGATGGCGTTTATGTCGCTGGTGGTATTGATAAGGCATATCTTGATGCACTTGAGCAAAAACGTAGTGACGCTGCAAAAAGTAAATCAGATGGCTATATCGATGTAAATATTGATGCAGCATCAGTTGATTTAACTGGGATTAAAGAAGAGTAATCTCATCTTAATCTATAGAAAAGCGGGAATTTCCCGCTTTTTTATTTTATGATAGTGGGTACGGAAACCCTAACTGAAACAATGTAATCAGGAAAACTTACATTGAAAGAAATGAGCCATTATTTAATTGAAAATAAGAATATTGCATGGTCAGTCAGTTTCTGTCTTCTTGCAATGTTACTGACGGTCTTTATTCTCAATTTAATTTTGGGTTTGGTCGTTCATTTCTTTGATTATACCCAGCCGATTTGGTGGCATGTTCTTAGCCCATACTTTATCTGCTTACTTATTTTAGTCTTGTTTTGGTCGGTAGGTGCTGAACTTTATGTGCTGCGCGAAGGTGGTCACTCGCTAGCAAAACAGCTAAAAGCGCGTCGTTTGGTTTTTGATGAAAGTACGCCAGAAGAAAGTACGGCATTAAAGGTCGTTGAGCAGGTCGCAAAAAGTTTTGATATCGATACGCCAGCCGTTTATGTGCTCCCCGATGAAGTTGGGGTGAATGCTTTAACCGCAGGGTTTAGATCACAGGATATCGTGATCATTTTGACTTGGGGTGCATTACAAAATCTGGATGAACTTGAACTTTATGGTTTACTCAGTTACGAATTTAATCAGATTTTATCTGGCGAAGCAGTTGAAAATACCAAGCTAAAAATTCTGTATAGCGGTTTAACTACTTTTAGCCAGTGGGGGAGTAAGCTAGCTCAGGCGGGTTATAACCCTTATGCAACGACTTATCGAAATAAGTTTGAAACTATTTTCGTTGCGATTGGTGGGGTCATTTGGCTCATCGGTAGCCTCGGTATCCTAATTACCCGTTGTATTAAATATTTGACATTGAGTGGTCGTACTTTCCGTAATGATCTCAAGACCATGCGCTTGATGAACAATAATGCCAATATTCAGACCTTGTTGCGGATTTACGTGCATCACTCTGGTTCGCAGATCCATAGTGCCTATTCTGAGTCGATTTCGCATATGTGTTTTGCTAACTCGCTGAGCCCTCAGAGTTGGATGAATATCCATCCAAGCATTAAAGAACGAATTTATGAATTAAATCCAACTTTGTTGCAAGATCTACAATTAGAAAATTTAAGAAAGCTGCGTAATCGTCCCTTGTTCAGCTTGTTCCGTTCTTTAGAAGAAGAAAGTGCAGAGCTAACCATGCCGTGGAGTTCTCCACAGCCATTGCCTTTATTGCGTTTATCACCAATTAGTTTTGCACTGAATGATGCAATCAAACCACTTAATCCAGAAGTGCGTAAGAATAAGAAACGTCCAGAATTAATTCAACGGGCAATGCAAACTGCGACTGGTTCACGTGAGGTGATGGTCGCGATTTTGATGATTCGTCAGTACCGTGAATTTATCCCACAAGAAGCGCCAGTGAGCCATGCGATTGTCGATGCTTTATTGAATTTGGATGGACGTATTCATGTGCAGATTTTCCATGATGCCTGTAAAAATATTGGGCATATGCCAACAAGTATTGCACGTCAATTTTTAACCAAGCTGGCATGTATTATTCAAGAAGACGGTGAAGTCGGTTTGCTTGATGCATTGCTATTGGAGCGTGTGAAACATGAGCTCAATTTAATGCCTGCACATTTGCCTACGGCTTTTGAAGATGTGAAATCACAGATTGTACATTTGATTGATGCCTTGCTACATGTACAGCAGATCAATAGCCCAAATCAGCTTGAAGTACGTGAGCGCATTTTACAAATGTTGTTGACTGAAGATGAAATGCAAATTTATGCCGATATTTCAGATGAGCCACTGGATTTAGCGGAAATCTTAAATGATGTCTCAGGTTTGTTGCTACGTGATCGCCTTAATATTTTGTCGATTGCAGAAAGATGTTTGTGGAATGATCGTATCATTACCCAAGATGAATTAGATGTTCTTGGGCTTTTATACTGGCGTTTGGGCTTTGATACACATGAAGTAATTGAACAGATGCAAAAGAAAAATAGTCTGATGATTATTTAATACAAATTCAGGAATTTTGTCCGAATCTTTTTTGCTAAACCGTTACGTGACAATCACATAAAGTGCTTACATTTCAGGGTAAGCTTGCCATTTATTTTTATTCTTGTATTACGTGCTTTTGAGTAAGTTATGGAACATATTGAAATTTTAAAAGCCTTATTTTTAGGCTTTATTGAGGGTCTTACCGAATTCCTACCCATTTCAAGTACAGGTCATTTGATTTTATTTGGTCATATGATCGACTTTCACTCTGATGATGGTCGTGTTTTTGAAGTTGTGATTCAGCTCGGTGCGATTTTGGCTGTGTGTTGGTTATATCGTCAAAAGATTTTTGACTTGGTCAAAGGTTTCTTTAGTGGTGATGCGGAAGCACGGCACTTTGCTTTTAGTGTCTTACTCGCTTTTATCCCAGCAGTGGTTATTGGTATTTTCGCGGTTGATTTCATTAAGAGCGTCTTGTTTAGCCCGCTAGTGGTTGCGGTTGCTTTAATTGTTGGTGGTCTGATTATCTTCTGGGTTGAGTCAAAGAACTTTGATCATAAAACGACAGATGCGACCAAGATTACCTATAAACAAGCATTCTTGGTGGGTTGCGCGCAGTGTGTCGCCATGATTCCTGGGACATCACGTTCAGGTGCGACGATTGTAGGCGGGATGTTTGCAGGTTTGTCTCGTAAGGCTGCTACAGAATTTTCTTTCTTCTTGGCAATGCCAACCATGTTAGGAGCAGCTGTATTTGATTTAGCACGTAATGCAGATGTGTTAACGCAAGATAATATGCTGAATATTGCTGTTGGCTTTGTAGCCGCTTTTATTTCTGCTTTATTGGTTGTGAGTGCATTGGTTAAGTTTGTGGAACGTCATACCTTACGCGTATTTGCTTGGTACCGTATTGTGCTAGGTATTATTCTATTATTTGTCTTCCTATAAAAAATAAAAAACATCTCCCTTTTGGCAACTGCGAAAAGGGAGATTCTCAGTTAAAATTCCTCTTCTTTAATTTAAATCCTTCAGATCTGGTTTAATAGCACAATGACAATAGCGAAAATGAATGCTCGAGACTTAATTATTGATTTGCTATTAGGACTTCAAGGTCGAGCGATTTCAATTAAACAAATCATTATTGCAGCTCGACTTTTTGATATTAGTGAAAATAGCATTCGTGTTGCTGTGACGCGTTTATCCAGTGATGGCGTGATCGAAGCGATTGAGCGTGGCGTGTACCAATTTAGTGTCCAATCGCACGAATGGGCAAATGTCATGCTGAATCGTAAGCATGGCATTAAACAAACCAAAGTATGGAATCAGCAATATCTGGCAGTTTTTACTGGTGAACTTGGGCGAGTTGATCGTACTGCTTTGAATCGTCGTGAAAGAGCCTTGAAACATTTTGGCTTTAAAGAATTAGAACAGGGGATCTATATTCGCCCAGATAATTTAGTGATAGGTTTTGATCAATTGATTACGGAATTAAAAGCTTCGGGTTTAGAAAATAATGCAAAAATCTGCCAAATTAGCCATTTTGATGCCAAAACTTTGACTACGATTGCCGAGCTTTGGTCTACACAAACACTTAATCAGAATTACCAAAAATATAGCCAAATGATTCAACAATGGCTATCCACCGCAGCTCAATTAAGTTTAGAGGATGCTGCTCGTGAGTCGCTACTATTAGGTCGTCAAACAATTTCCTTATTGATGAATGACCCATTATTGCCTGAGAGTTTTGTAGATGTGCAACTGCGCGAGCAGTTTGCTGAGAGTGTGCAGCAATTAGATCAGACGGGCTTAGAGTCTTGGCGTAAATTCTATGAAGGGCAAATCGACTAAAAAATAATTACAAATATTACATTAAATTTAATTTTAATAGATTGACAGAAATATTACTTAATTTAAAATAAAAATATAGATTGTGTAGTTTTATAAGAATAGAGCACATACAGGATAGGGATATGAATACACGTGTTGCAATTAGTGAGCTATTCACGCGAGAAGAAATTACTGAACTTACTGAAAAATCAGACTTGCATGGCAGTTGGGCTGTGCTTTCGACCTGGGCTGTGATTGGTGGAACATTTGCTGCAGTTGCCAGTACATGGGAATATTTGCCTAGCTGGGGGAAATTACTTATGTGTATTGCGGCATTGGTGATCTTGGCAGGCCGACAATTAGCACTTGCGATTATCATGCATGATGCCTCCCATCAAAGTTTATTTAAAACCAAATGGTTGAATGATACGTTGACAGACTGGTTATGCGCGCGCCCGATTTGGAATGATCTACATAAATATCGTGCCCATCATATGCGCCACCACAGTAAAACTTCAATGCCAGCTGATCCAGACTTATCACTTGTAACAGGCTTTCCAACCACTAAAAAATCATTGCTGCGTAAGTTTGTACGTGATCTTTCGGGTGTAACTGGATTCAAGTTTGCAGTCGGTCGAGTGTTGATGGATATTGGAAAAATGGAGTGGACGGTATCAAATGATCGTCGCTGGATTTCTCAGGAAGGCAAACACTGGAGCGATTATCCTAAAGCATTCCTAAAAAATAGTGGCGGTGCGATTGCAACCAATGCGGCCTTATTTTCAGCATTGTGGGCAGCGGGGCATCCTAAACTTTATGCATTGTGGGTCGTGGCATATTTAACGCCATTTCCTTTATTCCTCAGAGTTCGTTCAATGGCAGAACATGCAGGAATGGAGACCAGCCATAGTGCCTTAACCAATACGCGTACGACCAAAGCAGGCTACCTTGCGCGAGCTTTGGTTGCACCGATCAATGTTAACTATCATAAAGAGCATCATTTGATGGCTGCTGTACCTTATTTTAAATTACCAAGAATGCATCAGATGCTACGTGAACGTGGACATGTTGCTGAACCACCGACGTATTGGCAAGTGTTGAATGAGCTGTCGGACAAAGCAGATTAAGCAATAGATTTTGGCTTTCTGTTTTGAATTAGAGCCATTACAACATCTATAATTGGAGAGAGCATGGCTGCAACCAAAGAAGAAATCATGGGATTTCTGGCGCAAGAGTTTCCACAGGCACTCAAGAAGAGTGTGATTGAAGACATTACTCCCAGAGGAGCACAACTGCTATATCAAGTGGATGCAGGGGATCTCAGACCAGGTCAAACAGTTTCTGGCCCAACTTTAATGCTGATTGCTGATTATGTGCTATACATTGCTATTATGGGACATTTGGGGTTAGTTGTGATGGCTGTAACAACCAATATGACGATTAATTTTTTCCGTAAACCAAATGGCAATCGTGATATTCGGGCTGTGTGTAAGCTGATTAAAGTCGGTAAAACATTAGTTACGGGCGAGGTATGGCTATATTCGCTTGATGATGAAGAGCCTGTTGCGCATGTAATTGGGACCTATGCACTTCCACCCAGTTCTTCTGCAAAATTAGATTGATACAATGCTTAAAATTTTCGATAAAACTATTTTGAAAATGCTTATTTTAGTCAGGAAGGTTGACTACAAATCCATTAAAAAAATAAATCACGTCATAGGATCATGTGGCTAAATCAGGTGAGATAAATACATAATAAATCTTATCTGGGAAGAACGAGATGATAATTAAAAATGGTTTTATTGCTTTAGCATTATTTGGATTCGCTGTAACAACACAGGCGAAGCAAACGGTCTGTGTATTTGATCCTGTAGGTAAATCAGGTGATGCTTTTGCATTGGCAAGGGATTATGCACTTGAAGCCAAGAAGTGGGGCGCAGATATAGACCTACGTGCTTATGTCGATGAGCGTGTTGCAGCAGAAGATTTAAAAGTTGGACAGTGTGATGGTGCGATTATCAGTGGATTGCGTGGTCGACAATTCAATAAATATGTCGGTTCACTTGATGCTGTTGGCGCTTTAACTGATTTGAAAACGGCAATTCTCGCTTATCAATTGCTCTCTAAGCCTCAAGCTGCAAAAAGTATGATCAATGGCCCTTATGAAATTGCGGGTCTTGGAACCATTGGTCCAGCTTATCTATTTGTTACTGATCGCAGTATTAATACTTTGGCGAAAGCAGCAGGTAAGAAAGTGGGTGTATTTGCTTATGATGAAGCTCAACCAAGACTAGTTGCGCAAATAGGCGCACAAGCCGTTTCGGTTGATGTGACCAATGCAGGCGCGAAATTTAACAACCATCAAATTGATATCGTACCTGCCCCCATTGTTGCCTATAAGCCTTTTGAACTTTACAAGGGGCTTGGTGATAAAGGTGGTATTGTTAAATTTCCCCTGACCCAGATTTCAGCAAACTTTATTATTCGAAAAGATAAGTTTCCTGAAGGGTTTGGTCAGAAATCTCGTGAATGGGTTGCAGGACAACTCGGTCGGACCTTTAATATTATTTCAAAATACGAAAAAGAAATTCCGGCCAAATACTGGATGATTATCCCGTCTGAAGAACAGGTTAATTATATGAAAATGATGCGTGAAGCACGTATTTCACTGACTAAAGCGGGAATCTACGATCCCAAAATGATGAATTTCTTGAAAAAAGTTCGTTGTAAACAAAATCCGAATAACTTTGAGTGTGCTCTCAATGATGAGTAAAGTTTGATTTAACTTATGAACCCTCTTTATTGATTGTAATTTAGAGGGTTTTTAGTTGCTAAAGTGACAATTTATTTTAAAAAACATAACAACATTTAGATATGACAAAGTCAAAGAACATGCTACAACTAAGCAGTTCAAATTTATTTGTGCTCACGATTTTCTACAGATATGACGCTACCGCTCGACTTAACACCCTTATCGCAAATTGAGTCAAATCAAGAACATATTTTAGCGATCAAGCGTAATGATTTATTACCTTTGTTGAACGATCCGCATCGTTTAAGTCATTACGCAGACCATTTGGTTCAGGCACAAGGTGTTTTACTGAATGGTGTTGATCCTAAGTTGAATCAGCAACTCAGTGAAGTGATCACCCAGATTATTCAGCAATTGTCTTTATCCAAAAAGTTTTTAGGCACACGTCGTTTTAATGCATTGCAAAAGTGGCTGGGCATTGATATTGAATATGATGCAGGGCAAGTCAAATATCTGAAAGATTTAGATCATTTGATCAATGAAGCGAATCATTTGAGTCAACGCTTACAGATTGAGATCCAAAAATCACAATCACGTTTACAACAGGCATTGGGTTTAAGAGAGCAGATGGCTGCGTATATTCAGGCAGCTGATCAATTCTTGATGGAATACCCTCAGTTTAGTAAGCAGCAAGTGCTGGATCATTTTGTTGAGCGACTATCAAAAAAAATCAATACTTTACAGACTTTACAGAGCAGTAATGATATTGCAATCAAACAGATGCAACTGTCACAGCATTTATCTTTTAGTCTTTTAGATCGTTTCAAAGAGGCTCAACAGGTATTGATTCCAGCTTGGCAATATCATTTAAAACAAAGCCGTGAATCAAAGTCTAGTGCGACGATTGAGCAGCTAGACAAGAGCCGCGAAGATTTAATCCAAAACTTGAAAAAATCATTACAGAAATAAGAGGGGAATATTATGTCCGATTCAGAATTGATCAAATCATCACACGAAACTGAGTTGAAGCCAGAACAGCGCTTTGAACAATTAAATTTAAAAGAGCTCGGTTTGCAACCGCATGACTATGCTGAAGTGATGGACGCGCATAAAGAACTGGCTGAAATCAGTACCACAGCTGTCGCTGAATACGGTAAAAATATTGCCAATAAGACTTCAACCTATACGGATGAATTATTGAGTTTGGTACAGAATAAGGACTTGGATGCTACAGGGCAAAAACTCAATGAAGTGGTGCAAGTCGCGCAACAGTTAAATACTTCCAGTATTTTGAATAAATCAAAAAGCTCAGGTTTTTTGGGTGGCTTGTTGAGTAAGTTTAAGAACGCTAAACAAAATTTCGATCAGCACTTTAATACCACCAAAGAGCAGATTGATGTTCTAGTTAAAGAAATTGAAAGCTCACAATCAGGCTTGAAAGCACGTGTTGGGACATTGGATAAAATGTTTGATGCGGTGCAGGATGAATATAAACAACTGGGGGTTTATATTGCAGCGGGCCAGTTAAAGCAGCAGGATATTCAACAGCAAATCACGACTCTGACAAGTCAGGAACAAGATCAACAAACCACACAGCAGATTTATGATCTCAATCATGTTGCAAATAATCTTGAAAAAAGAGTTAGTGATCTTCATGTTTTACAACAGTCTGCAATGCAAACACTGCCGATGATTCGGATTATCCAGTCGAATAATTTAATGTTGGTAGATAAGTTTTACGCGATTAAAAACATCACATTACCAGCTTGGAAAAATCAAATTAGTTTGGCAATTTCGTTGCAAGAGCAAAAAAACAGTGTGCAGCTAGCCAAAGCCATTGATGACACCACCAATGAATTATTACGTCGTAATGCTGAGTTATTGCATCAAAACTCTGTTGATACTGCAAAAGCCAATCAGCGTTCTGTGATTGATGTTGAGACCCTTGAACATGTACAAAACACCCTCATTAAAACAGTAAATGATGTGATTCAGATTCAGAAAGAAGGGATGCAAAAGCGTGCCGAAGCAACAACGCGGTTACGTGCTTTGCAAGAGAATTTGAATCATTTAGTGTTAGAGAACAGTGGGCAGAATCCACCTAAATCTTGATATTTTTTAGTCGATAAAGGAAAGATCATTGTCACCCATAGACGATTTTAGTGTACAACCCATTGACCAACGTTTAGATGTTTTAAAAAAGCGTCAGCGACATCTGATGATTTGGTTTGTTTTGACCAGCACTTTGGTCGTTGTCGCAATTGCATCTCTGGTTTTGCAAAAAGAATTTATCTATCGTTTCTTTGATCTTTCCATACATCTTCAGACTTTAGATCTGCCTTATCATGTTCAAGATCTTATTCCATTTAAACAACCTACCGATTATTTCTTTAATTTACTGTCATGGTTTGGCTGGTTGTTCCTAAAAGTCTTTGTTTCATTTTTCGGGGCTTTCTTGTTGCTCAGTTGGGTGAAAAAGTTTAAGTTTTTTCAACAACGTTTTCAGGCATGGTCGCAACGTATCTTGGCTTGGGTGATTGCATTTATGTTGCTTTGGTCAGGCTTAAGTTATATCCAATATGATTGGAAAGATGAAACCAAGCAGGCTTATCAGCAGTGGATGAGCTATCAAAGCAATATCAGTGAAAGCCAGATTGCACAAGATTTACAGCAGGCCAATATTTCTTCGACTGAAAAGGCTTACGTATTAGCACAAGTCGCTTTATTGCATCAACCGATTGACCGCAAGACCGCTAATGCTTACGTGAATCAATTGATCAGTGCAGAAAAAATGAATCCAGCCCAATTTAAAAGCTACGATTTTAAGCCAGAGCAATTATGGGTGATGCAGCAGCAACTGTACGGTAAAAGTATCACCTCAATCACGCAGCCTTTAGATGTACGTGCGCAGCAGGCAGAACGTATTTCTCAGATTGTGAATGTGATTTTATGGGGTTTGATCGTATTGGCGGTTACATTAAGCACAATTTTATATGTACTCGCCAAACATCTGAAAAATCGTCGTGTTCGAATTACCCAAAAGCTTGATGTCTTGTAAATCTTTATTCGGTTTATCCGATCAAATCTATAAAAACATACTGTTTTACCTATTCAGTACTTTTGCGTACTATAGCTTCATTGAATGAATTTAGCTGATTTAAAAGTCTTAGCGTTTGGAGAAATACATGTTAGATCAAAATATTAAAACTCAATTAAAAGCTTACTTAGAACGTTTAGAAAGTCCAATCGAGTTGGTTGCTGCTTTAGATGACTCGGACAAAGCTGCAAAAATCAAAGAACTCGTGACTGAAATTGCTGAACTTTCTGACCAAGTTACGGCGCGTTTTGACGGTTCAAACGCTCGCCGTCCTAGTTTCGGTGTGGCTAAAACAGGTGAACAACCACGTGTGTTCTTTGCTGGCTTACCGATGGGACATGAGTTTACTTCTTTGATCTTGGCATTATTACAAGTGTCTGGCTATGCACCTAAAGTATCTGATGAAGTACTCACTCAGATCAAAGGCTTAAACTTAAGCGCGAACTTTGATGTGTTTGTATCGTTGAGCTGCCATAACTGTCCAGATGTGGTTCAAGCTTTGAACTTGATTGCGATCAACAACCCAAATACCACAGCAACTATGATTGATGGTGCTTTCTTCCAAGATGAAGTTGAAGAGCGCAAAATCTTGGCTGTGCCAATGGTGTTCCAAGACAACCAGCATATTGGTCAAGGTCGTATGACTTTGGAAGAAATCGTTGCCAAGTTGGATAGCAATTCAGCTGAGAAAGATGCAGCAGCAATCAATGCCAAAGATGCATTTGATGTATTGGTGATTGGTGGTGGTCCTGCGGGTGGTACAGCGGCAATTTATGCAGCACGTAAAGGTATTAAAACCGGTATCGTGGCTGAACGCTTTGGTGGTCAGGTAATGGATACCATGGACATTGAGAACTTCACCACAGTTCAAAAAACCGTGGGTCCTCAATTTGCTCAAGACATGGAAGCACATGTTCGTGAATACGGTGTCGACATCATGAACTTACAACGTGTCAGCAAGATCACAGGTGCAGATCAAACGGCCAATGGTTTGGTTGAAGTGGAACTAGAGAATGGTGCCAAACTTGAATCGAAAACCATCATCCTGTCTACAGGTGCACGTTGGAGAGAAATGAATGTACCAGGTGAAGCGGAATACCGTACCCGTGGTGTAGCGTACTGTCCACACTGTGATGGCCCATTATTCAAAGGCAAACGCGTTGCTGTGATTGGTGGTGGTAACTCGGGTGTCGAAGCTGCAATTGACCTTGCAGGGATTGTAGAGCATGTGACTCTGGTTGAGTTTGATACCAAACTTCGTGCAGACCAAGTATTGCAAGACAAATTAAATAGCTTGCCGAACACGACAGTGATCTTGAATGCACTCAGTACAGAAGTGGTCGGTGATGGTGCGCAAGTAACGGCATTGAAATACAAAGATCGTGCCACTGATGTAGAGCATAGCGTTGAACTTGCAGGGATCTTTGTGCAAATTGGTTTATTACCAAACACTGATTTCTTAAAGAACAGTGCGGTTGAACTCAGCAATCGTGGTGAGATCGTGATTAATGATCGCAATGAAACCAATGTTAAAGGTGTCTTTGCTGCGGGTGACTGTACGACTGTGCCATACAAGCAGATCATTATTGCCACAGGTGAAGGCGCGAAAGCATCACTGTCTGCTTTTGATTATATGATCCGTTCTGGTGTATAAATGAATTGATCTAAAAAAGCCCCAAATTATTGGGGCTTTTTTATTGTGTTTAGTTCTTTGGTTTATATAAACCATGATCGACAAGGTGTTCACGCAAAATCCGACGCAATTCCAAAACTGCTTCAGGGGTCTCTTGGATCGAGTGACCACCAGTAAAAATCTTCTCAGAAACAGCGCCATCTAGATGTGCGCTTTTATAAGGAACGATACCGTCTGTAATGACATTTGGATCGTCGCTTTTGGTGATATTCCCCATAATGGAGTGAAAAACCAGTCCTTTTTCTGGCGGAATAGAGGCAGTTAATTCCATGAACTTTGACTTTTTACTCAAATCACTTGGACCATTTTGAATCACATCATTGGTCAAGGTTTTGACAAAATCTTTTAGATCCATGTCATCACTGGTGAGTGTGTCCGCCAAAGTGGTCAAGAAGGTTGCAGGCAATTTGATGATTTTACGTGCCGCCAGTGTAAACCAACGATCCGCAAAATCTGTCCCACGATGTGGCGCTGCCAAGAAAATAGCCCGATCAAAATTGGTTATCGGTTGCATTTTAAGTCGTTCACCAATCACTGGGTGTTTACGTAAACGAGTTTGCTGACGACTATTCATCATGGTCAGGGCTTGTTTAGAAATATCAGCATTACTGACTAAAAGTCGGCTAATAATTCCACCCATACTATGACCAATTAAAACTGCATCTTGTGCTGCAGCGTCTTTATTATTGAGTGAACCAAAGGCTTGTTTTAAGAGTGCGTAGATCTGGAAACGGCTTTCTAGAATTGGCATATTGGTTGAATAAAACACTTGCCAAACTTGATAGTGTTCACGCAGTACCGCATCACCCATAATATCATTGGTCACTGCAATCCATGCCTCAGGGCTGCTGGCAAGACCATGTACCAATACAATCACTTTCTTGTTTGGATTATACGGTTCGAGCATGTATAAATGTGGCATGGTGAGATGCTGATCACGATCAATTAAAGTTAAATAGGCTGCTGCACCTAGATTGTTTTCAGCTAGCCAGAGCCCATAAGGTGCAGAGAAATTGGCTGCAAGCGAATATTCTTTACCTGCAATACTAACTTTCTCTACGCTATATGGGTCATAAACCTTTACTTCAAAGTTTGGGTTATTTAAAACATCATTGACTGTTGCTGCTGCATTCTTAGGTTGTGCAATAATGGTTGCAGCTAAATAACGTGCTTTATGAATATTGGGGTTAAGTCCATTTGGGTAGCTATAACTTAATGGATCAAGAATATATTTATTTTCACCATGGGTGGCATCTGTTGAGGGGAAGACAGCAACGAAATCTGAGCCGAAACCATCACGACGGTTGATTGCTCTTAAGCCTGAAAAGTTCATGTTATAACTAGAAATAAATTTTTCCAGTTTCATATTTTGAAGTCGTTGATAGGATTGAATATCAATTGTATACGTGCTTTTACCAATCTGAATGGTTGGGGTTATGGTCTTGGATGGATTTCTAAGACTATGTACATTTACCAGTTTGGTTAAGGCTTGATTGTAGAAGTCTCGAATCTGAACTTGTCTATTATCAAAAATCCGTTCTTGCGGCTGTCGAGCCGTCTTAAATAAATAAGCATAGCTATAGCGGATACTTTTATCCAAAGCTTCAAGTTCTTGGTCTAAACATTGCTCATAAGTTTTCTGGATCGCTTGTTGTTCTTGCTCTGGCTTATGTTTCGTCAGTTTACTGACCTTACATTCAGAAGTATCTGAAATAGCAAGTGCTTTAGATAGATATAATTCACTAGCTGTTGATAGCAATTGTTCATCTTGTATCTGTGGGATTTTATGTAAGTCAGCAATACACTCATTTGGTGTCTGCATACATATTTTGGCTTCTTTGCCTGACATAGATAATACATTCAGGCTCGCTTCGCTGAGCTTCTTTTGCGTGAGAATACTATTACGTTCGTTAGCAATCGTCACATTGAGAGCTTGTTGTTTGATACTGACAACTTGGCAGCCACTCATCACTAGGGTGCTAAGGAGAGAGATAAGAAATAAACGCTTATTCGGTGTAAATGCTAGCATGATATGTCAGCAAGTTCGCTGGAAGATTGTAGCTATAATACGAAAATAGAATGTTTTTTCAATGACTGATAAAAAAATAGACTGTACACGACAGTCTATTTTCTAGAGCAAAATTTGCAAACAATTAGTTTAAAACTTGCCACATATTCCAGCGTTTTCCAGTTTCAACTTCTTTGATTAAGCGATCGGTTACTTCCGCTTCATCTGGATAGCTCACTTTATAGTTCTTTAAGGTTTGAATCGCATTTTTCTTTTGCTCTAACCAAAGATAGTTATTTGCAGCAGAAAGATAAGCTTCTTGTACACCACCTTTCATGGCTTTATCTAAATATGGAATCGCTTCACGCTGACCGCCACCTTCAGACAGGCCAAAACCAAACCAGAAATTGGTTTCTGCATCGCTTGGGTTGATAGCAAGAATACGTTGGGCATAAGTCAAAGATTTTGAAGTATATGAGGTACCCAAGTCTAAATTACGTGCCATTACGCTTGCTTTAAAAGCACGAGTCAAGATATCTAAAGAAGCATTTGGCTTTTCAGCTAAAGCATCTAATTTTTGAGTGGTTTCTTTCAGCTTCACTTCATAACCTTTACGTTCTTGACGTTCAGAGAAACGAGGTGGGTAGTGACGTGCTTTACCTTCAACTAGTTGTAAGAAATCATCGATTTCAGTCACATCAACTTCATTGTCGCCAGCGAGAACTGCATATTTCATGCTGCGTTGTTTGCTGTCGATTGTTGGAATAATCAGTTTATTGATATCCAATGTTGTCGATTTTGAAGGATCACTCTGTAATGACACAACCATTTTTGTGACAGGCTGAGCAGCCGCATCTTTGATTGCAACTTCAAAGCTAGGCGGAGCATCATATTTAATTGGATTTAAAGCATAAAATGCAGGAGTTGGATCTGGTTCCTTGAACACAAAGGGTTCAGAAGCCTTGTCTTTTTTAACTGGGGCAATACCACAGGCCGTCAAAAAAGAAGTTGAAAGTACAAGTAATGCCAAAGGCTTAAAATTCATGCTTTACATCCATTAATTTTAGTTAAATGAGAAGTAGATTGTTGGTTTCACCAGTCTAGGAAAAGCAAAACCAACTTGCAATGAGAAGCGTGTTACATTTTTTATATATTTGATTAGGTTGCCGAAGTTTTGTTCTGCGCTTCGCACTCACGTCTAACTTCTTCAATGATTTTAAGTTCTTCTTTACTCAACGGTTGAGATTTTGAGTTCTGTGGTTTGAAACTTGGGTCAAGTTCAGACAATCGCTTGCAGAGTACATTCATCTGTTTTTCATTTTTTTGCATACGATCTAATAAAACACGAATACCTTCCAAGATTGGATCAGATTGATCCTGCGTGGTGGCATACGGTTGGAAACCGATGCTTTCGGCATAGTCACGACGGCTTGCTTCATCTGATTCTATTTGCGTTTTATCTTTAAAAATATAGCGGGCAGGGTTACCAACGGCAGTGACACCTTCAGGAACTTCTTTCGTCACAACCGCATTTGAACCGACTTTAGCGCCTTTGTGTACTGTAAATGGTCCCAATATTTTTGCCCCAGCACCGACCACAACCCCATCTTCAAGAGTTGGATGTCGTTTGCCTTTATTCCATGTGGTGCCACCTAAAGTAACGCTATGATAAAGCGTGACATCATCTCCGATCTCAGCTGTTTCACCAATCACCACACCCATGCCGTGATCGATAAAAAAACGTTTGCCGATTTTTGCACCTGGATGAATCTCAATGCCAGTTGCAAAGCGGCTAAAAGAAGAAAGTAGGCGAGCAGTGCCTTTATATTCTTTTTTCCACAACTCATGAGCCATACGGTGCATGATTAAGGCGTGGATACCAGGGTAAGTGGTCAGGACTTCTAAAGTATTGCGGGCTGCAGGATCACGCGCAAATACAGCTTCGATATCTTCTTTCAGCTGTTTAATCATGATTATGATCCTCCGTATTCGTTTTTTTCCATGAACCATTGGCTAGAGCTTGTACGCGACTGAAAATCCCACGTAATAAATGATACTCCATACGATCTAATTGTATCCTTCCAAACAGACGACGCAAGCGTAATGGGAGTAAACGGGGGTTATTCGGGTCAAGAAACTCAATTTCAGCTAGCATTTTTTCAAGATGAGGATAAAATTCTTCCATCTGCTGTTGCGTAACCAGAGGCTCATCCCATTCCATACTTTGCTGTTGTTTAAGTTGCATATGATCGGCTGGCGTTTCTTGTGCTTGACTATTTTGCTCAAGCGCAGCCATTCTCAACTCATAACAGACCACCTGAATGGCCTGTGCAACATTGAGAACACCATATTCTGGATTCACTGGGATGGTTAAATGGTAATTGGCCAAAGCGAGTTCTTCATTGGTGAGACCGCGATCTTCACGGCCAAACACGATCGCAATATTTTGTTGTTTGGTCGCTGCATGTAATGCTTCTTTGGCAGCAGGACGAACATCAAGTAATGGCCAAGGAATGGTGCGACTTCGTGCGCTGGTTCCAAACACCATATGGCAATCTTGAATCGCTTGTTGCAAAGTTTCAACAATTTCAATTTGTTCAATTAAATCTTGTGCACCTGCTGCCAAAGCATCAATATCTGGATGCGGATAGGTCTTAGGCGCGACCAATACAAGTTTTGATAAACCCATCGTTTTCATTGCACGTAAAGCACTACCGATGTTGGCTGGCAGGGTGGTATTGACCATAACAATACGCACATGATCCAAATGTTTGGACACGTTATTTGAGTCAAACAGGTTCATATATTATCCAAAATTAAGAATATTGAGAGGCTTCAGCCTGATAGAGATCAAGCGCTTCATCCATTGACATATTTTCAGGTGGCGGAGCAACCACACTGACTTTAGGTGCTTCGGCAACTTTTGCCGCTTTAGACTTCACTTGGTATTCAATGAAGATGGCTTCTTTACCAAAGTAATCACGTAACTTTCCAAGCAATTCATCCAGCGGTGCAACTTTCCATTGTGCACCAAGATGTAGCTCTGCTGTGGCAAAACTTTGATCAAGCTGGATGTGTAAACCAATATGTTGGCACATATCGACATTACAATAAGGTAAAAGTATTGCTTGTAAATCTTTGGCCAAAGATTTTGTCATTAAGTCTTGCGGTAGGCGAATTTGAATGCTTTGCGCACGTTTTTGACGAATTTCATTTAAGCTAAATGCTTTGCTCAAGCGCGCCATTGGGCGATCAAAGCCTTCGCGCTCATAGATTTCACCTTCAATCACCACAACTTGTTCAGGGCGAACAATGTCTTTATAGCGTTGGAAGCGTTCATGGTTACAGCTGATTTCTACACGAGCGGTACCATCATCTAAGGTGATCATAATACGGTTCGGGAAGTTGGCAATATCAACCACTAAACCCGCAAAAACAGTGGTGACACCACGGCGTGTCGGAGTAAGTTCATTTAGTTTGGCTGGAACAAAAGACTTTAATTCTGGACGATACACATCAATCGGGTGACCTGTGAGGTACAAGCCAAGTGTATCTTTTTCACCTTTTAAGCGAACTTCATCTGACCATGGTTTTACCGGTTTAGCTGGCTTACGTTGGACTTCTTCGACTTCACCGAATAAGTCCATGATGCCAGTTTCACGGTTGCTACGCGCTTGATCAGCCGCTTGTACTGCTTCAGGCAATTGTGCCATTAAGCTTGAACGTTCAATACCTAAGCAGTCAAGGGCACCCGCACGAATCAAGGCTTCTAAGGTTCGTTTATTGATTTTTTTCAAATCAATACGATGGCAGAAGTCGAATAAATCTTTATATGGGCCTTCATTTATACGTGAATCAATCACCGATTGCATCGCTTGTTCACCAACACCTTTGATCGCGCCTAGACCATATACAATGGTTTGTTCATCGCTGGCATGGAAATGATACAAAGACATATTCACTGAAGGTGGTAGTACTTCGAGTTTGTTATTCCGACAATCATCAATCAAGAATACAATGCTGTCAGTATTTTGCATTTCCGATGATAAAACGGCCGCCATAAATTCAGCAGGGTAATGGGCTTTTAACCAAGCCGTATGATAGGCAACTAAGGCATAGGCCGCGGCATGGGATTTGTTAAAGCCATAGCCTGCGAATTTTTCCATATAGTCGAAGATATGGTTGGCTGTGGCTTCATCAATATCTTTTTTCGCGGCACCTTCAGTAAAGATCTGGCGTTGCTTGACCATTTCTTCAGGTTTCTTTTTACCCATGGCACGACGCAGTAAGTCCGCACCACCGAGGGTATAGCCAGCACAGAATTGTGCGGCTTGCATTACCTGTTCTTGGTAAACCATGATCCCGTAGGTTGGTTCCAGTACACCTTCAAGCAATGGATGCAGATATTCAAACTCACCTCCATGCATACGATGGATAAAGTCAGGAATCAGGTCCATTGGACCCGGACGATACAAGGAAACGAAGGCAATAATTTCTTCAAACTTACTCGGTCGTGCTTCCTTAAGCATCTTCTTCATACCGACGGATTCAAACTGGAATACCGCTGTGGTATTTGCTTCGGCGAAGACCAAATAGGCATCTTTATCGTCGAGTGGGACGTTGGAAATATTCAGTGGAGTTTCAGATTTGATGCGTTTATTAATATTTTGAATTGCATCTTCAATGACGGTTAAGTTACGTAGGCCCAAGAAGTCAAATTTAACCAGACCTGCCGCTTCAACATCATCTTTATCGTATTGTGCAACACGGTTAGTACCATCAGCATCACAAAGTACCGCTGAATAATCGGTAATTTTACCAGGCGCAATAACCACACCACCGGCATGTTTACCCGTATTACGGGTAATTCCTTCAAGTTTGAGCGCCATTTCCCAGATTTCAGCCGCATCATCATTGTCAGGATTCGATGGGTTGGTAACGATATCTTTGAGCTGTGGCTCCATGTCAATCGCTGTGGCCAAATCGACACCCAGCGGTTTGGTTGGAATCATTTTTGAAATACGGTCAGCAAGACCATAAGACTTACCTAAGACACGCGCTACATCTCGGATGGCACCTTTCGCGGCCATGGTACCGAAGGTAGCGATCTGTGATACTGCTTGGCGACCATAGTTTTGTGCAACATATTCAATGACACGGTCACGACCTGCGATACAGAAATCGACGTCAAAGTCGGGCATCGAGACACGTTCTGGGTTCAAGAAACGTTCGAAGAGTAAGTCGTAACGTAATGGGTCAAGATCGGTAATTTTTAAACTATAGGCAACCAGTGACCCTGCACCTGAACCACGTCCTGGACCAACAGGCACACCATTATTTTTTGCCCATTGGATGAAGTCCATAACGATCAGAAAGTAGCCTGGGAACCCCATTTTTAGAATAATATCAACTTCGTATTTGATTCGTTCATCATACGGTTTACGAATTTCAGCCCAATCGTCATCACGTTCTTCAATTGGATAAAGATGGTTTAAACGTTCTTCCAAGCCTGTACGAGATAAATGCTCGAAATAGGTGTCGATGGTATAGCCATCTGGAATCGGGAAATCTGGTAGGAAATATGTACCGAGTTGCAATGCGACATTACAACGTCTTGCAATATGGTAGGTGTTTTCAATGGCACTTGGAATATCTGAGAATAGCTCAGACATTTGCTCACCAGTTTTGAAATACTGTTCTGTACTATAGTTTTTAGGACGCTTGTCATCACCTAAAACATAGCCATCGGCAATACAAACACGAGCCTCGTGTGCTTCAAAATCATCTTGCTTAACAAAGTGCACATCGTTATGCGCAACCACACCAATTTGATATTTTGCAGCAAGTTTTACCGCTTGCTGAATAAAATCTTCTTCTCCAACGCGTTCAGTACGTGTTAAAGCCAGATATACGCGATTACCAAATTTTTCAATCCATGCTTCTAATAAAGGTTCAGCTTTTTGTGGATTGGAAGAGCTCAACATTTTGCCGACATCACTATGTTGCCCAAGCAGGACAATCAGGTCTTCGGATTGCTCAAGTATCCATTCTTTATGAACGCATGGGAGACTGAGTTGCTGTCCCTCAATAAAGCCGCGTGAAACAATTTCAGTCAGATTACGCCAACCTGTACTGCTCATGGCCAATAAAGTTGCACGGTGTTCAGCATCATTCAAGCGAATGACACTACCTAAAATAGGCTTAATGCCTTTTTTTAAGCATGATTCATAAAATTTGACTGCAGCATGAAGGTTGGATAAGTCAGTCAATGCCAGTGCGGGCATTTCATCTGTTACGGCAGCCTTGACCAAATCAGGTATGCGAACAATCGATTCCGTGATCGAAAATTCTGTGTGGATACCGAGATGAACAAACCGCATAGAAGGACTATCCTTTTTTAAAGCAACGCATAGTTTAGCATGCAAACCGAAAATGACATGCTTAATATTTTGGCAAACCGTGTGTTTGCTTTGTTATTTTTATAAAATGTTAAAAATTAGTTTTTGATTTTTCACTAGATATAAATATCTGTTTACACAAAGTGTTTTACCGATAGAATGTAATCGAATAAAAATGTAGCAATGTGAGCGAAATAATGAAATTAAAAAATATCGTGTTTTCAATATTATTGACCAGTAGCCTATTTACCTTAAGTCATGCAGATGATGTGTCTTTTAGTCAAGAACTTGTACAACAAGCGAAAGCGGGGGATGCCACTGCACAGAACAATTTGGGTGATGCTTATTATTATGGAAATGAGGTTGATCAAGATTTTGGTAAAGCATTGGAGTGGTTTAAAAAAGCGGCAGCAAAGGGTAATGCAGATGCGATTTTTTCAGTCGGTTATATGTATGATTATGGCGAAGGTGTAGAAGAAGATAACCTAACTGCTTTGAAATGGTACACCCAAGCGGCGCAAAAGGGTCAGCTCTATGCACAATACTATTTAGGTTATTTATATCTTTATGGTGACGAAGGTGTAGGGGTAAATACCAAAAAAGGAGTGGAGTGGATGACCAAGTCGGCTGATGCTGGTTTGGATATGGCGCAAGCAGAACTCGGCCATTTATATAATGATGGTGAGGAAGGTGTAGCACAAGATCTCAAAAAAGCACTGCATTATTATCAGTTGGCTGCGAAACAAGAGGAGCCTTCTGCAATTAATAACTTGGGTATTTTCTACTTAGAGGGTAAGGCTGGGTTGAAGCAAGATTATAAAGAGGCTTTGCGTTTATTTAGTTTGGCTTCTGGTGCAGGAAATGGTTTGGGTTCTTCTAATATTGCTTATATCCATGAAGAGGCCAAAGGTGTTGCAAAGAATTATAAAAAAGCAGCAGAGTTTTATGAACTCGCAGTGGCACAGGGTGAAGACGAAGCCTTGCTGGATTTAGCTCGTTTATATGAAAAAGGTGGCTATGGTTTGACTAAAAACCTAAAAAAATCGAAAGAATATGAAGCGCAGTGGGATGAGTTACAGGATTCTGATTCTTAAATAAAAAAGCCCCCATGAATTAATGGGGGCTTTTTTATTAACGCATTTTGGCTAAGAACCGACTTAAGCGATTGATTGCTTCACGTAGTTCATTTTCAGCTGGTAAGAACACCACACGGAAATGATCTGGTGTTGGCCAGTTAAAACCTGTGCCTTGAACCAAGAGAACTTTTTCAGCTCTTAATAAATCCAACATCAGTTTTTCATCATCTTCAATTGGATAAACTGTTGGATCGAGTTTCGGGAAGCAATACATTGCGCCATCTGGCTTAACACAACTTACACCAGGAATTTCATTCAACATTTCCCACGCAATATTACGCTGTTCGTATAAACGACCACCTGGGCGAATTAGGTCGTTAATTGACTGATAGCCACCTAAAGCGGTTTGAATTGCATATTGCGCTTGATGATTAGCACACAAACGCATTGAAGCCAGCATATCTAAGCCTTCAATATAGTCTGCGGCACGCGCTTTATTACCCGTGATCGCCATCCATCCAGCGCGATAACCAGCAATACGATAAGCTTTTGATAAGCCATTAAATGAAATACACAGTTGATCGCCAGCCAATGCTGCAACGGCCACATGCTCAATGCCGTCATAGACGATTTTGTCATAGATTTCATCAGCAAATAAAATTAAGTCATGTTTCTTCGCTAGGGCAACAATTTGCTCTAGCACATGACGAGGATATACAGAACCTGTTGGGTTATTTGGATTAATAATCACAATACCGCGAGTATTTGCTGTGATTTTACTTTCCATGTCTGCAATATCTGGATACCAGTAGTTTTCAGAATCACATTTATAGTGAATCGCAGTACCGCCTGAAAGGTTTACGGCAGCAGTCCATAACGGATAGTCAGGCATAGGTACTAGCATTTCGTCGCCATCATCGAGTAGACCTTGCATGGCCATCACAATGAGCTCTGAAACACCATTGCCGACATACACATCATTGACGTGCATATCAAAGATGCCTTTTTGTTGGTAATACTGACAAATGGCTTTACGAGCAGGGAAAATCCCTTTTGAGTCGGTATAGCCAATTGCATTGGGAAGGTTTAAAGCAACGTCGTTGATAATTTCTTGTGGAGCTTCAAAACCAAATGGTGCAGGGTTGCCGATATTGAGCTTGATGATCTTATGTCCTTGCTCTTCCATTTCATTGGCGGCGCGTAATACTGGTCCACGAATGTCGTAACAAACATGCTCAAGCTTAGATGATTTTTTAATTTCTCTGCTTGAATGAGTAGACTGGGGAACAACAGTATTTTTTGACATAGCTGGATTCACTTTTGCATATCGGTATAAATAACTTTTAAAGGTTTCAACGCTTACCAAATTTAGATCGTGTTGATCTCTCAGTAATTCAACAATTTTTTCATGCGTAAAGCCTGATTGTTGATATTGTCTGATAGTTGGTAATAAATTTTGGAAAACCACACTTTTTTTCTGAGACATTTTTTGTCCTATACAACCGTGCGAAATTAGAATAACACCTTATTTGCTTACGCAAAAGGCAATATTGTTAAAATTTGCTTACCACATCAATTTTATTTGCTTTCTTTTTGCTATTTTTGATTTAAGTGCTTAAATTTCACTAAATTGTACGATCTGAGACTAGAGTTTTTTTTTCGAATGGCGTAAATATAAAACCTGATCATTAAGATAGTTCTAACATCAGAATAAAAGGTGCAGGTTATGGGAAAAGTGAATAAAACAGACCGGGAATGGCAAAGAGAATTATCACCTGAAGAATACCGCATAACTCGTCAAAAGGGCACAGAACCCGCATTTACAGGACAATATTGGAACAATAAACAGCACGGCACTTATGTTTGTCGTTGTTGCGGTGCGGAATTATTTTCTTCTGAAACTAAATATGATAGTGGCTGTGGCTGGCCAAGCTTTTTTAGACCCGTCGACAGTGTTGCTGTAGAAGAACATGAAGATTTGTCGCATGGTATGGTCAGAACGGAAATTGTCTGCCATGATTGCGATGCACATTTGGGCCATGTGTTTGAGGATGGCCCACAGCCGACAGGACTGCGTTACTGCGTGAATTCGGCATCATTACAACTTAAAACAGAAGAAAAGAATGACGAGGAAACTTATCCATGAGTAACATTTATCAGTTTGAAGCTGAATTGTTAGAGGGAGAAACAAAAGCGCTCGCTGATTATAAAGGCAAGGTCATGCTGATTGTAAATACTGCAAGTAAGTGTGGCTTTACTCCACAATTTGCAGGACTTGAGAAACTTTATGAAAAATATAATGCTCAAGGATTAGAAGTTTTAGGTTTTCCATGTAATCAGTTTGGAGGACAAGATCCGGGGACAAATAAGGAAATTGGGGCATATTGCCAACGTAATTATGGGGTGACTTTTCCCATGTTTGCCAAGGTAGATGTGAAAGGGCCTGAAGCACATGTAATTTTCCGCTATTTGACCCGTGAAGCAAAAGGCCTTTTAGGTAGCAGAAATATCAAATGGAACTTTACTAAGTTCTTAGTGGGTCGTAATGGAGAAGTTTTGGAGCGTTATGCACCAACGACCAAGCCAGAGGCTTTAGAAGCTGATATTGAAAAAGCTTTGGCCAAATAAGGAATGATAAGACTAGAGGTTGAGGTTTAAATTATTTTGGACTCAACAGTTGATTTTTGGAGTCATCCAGATATGCCTTATGTTGAAACGCGTAAGGCATGTCAAAGTCGAATTTGTTATAAATCTCACAGTCATCCTACTTTTTCAATTGGTGCGATTGATGCGGGACAGAGTCATTTTTCCAGTAGTTTTGCACAAGACCAGCTAATTCAATCGGGTAGTGTTGTTGTTATTCCTGCTCACGTACAACATTCCTGTAATCCTTTACCTGATCAGGCATGGAGCTACCAGATGATGCATTTAGATGCTGCTTGGTTAGCGACCCTGATTGAAGAACTGCACCAAGATATTGCTTTAGAGACTGGCCGACAAGCAATACATTTCCCTCAGTTAAAACCAACTATTGTCCATGACGTAAAAGTTTATGACACATTTACAGCATTAAATCGGCTTTTATTTAGCGAACAGATTTCGGTACTCGAAAAAGAACAATATTTAGTTAAGATTTTAGCTGAGATGTTGATACCAAATTTTCATTGGGAAAAGATACATTCTTCTCACTATTTTCAGAAGCATCTTCCCGACTTGTTGGAATGCCTTGAAGACAATATTGAGAATCTGTCTCTGCAAGTCATTTCTGAAAAGATGAACATGAGCCGTTATGCATTGATACGATTATTTAAACATTACTTTGGCTTAACACCACACGCTTACCAGTTGAATTATAAGGTAAACCAAGCTCGACAACGCCTGAGAGAAAAATGTGATTTAGCTCAATTGGCATACGAACTCGATTTTACCGATCAGAGCCATTTCCATCGCGTTTTTAAGCAACATACAGGCATAACGCCCAAGCAATATTATAAAAAATCTTAGCCCACGCAATTTTATACAAGAATTGAGCCCTATAGCTTTTTAAGATGACTCCGATTTATTTGGAGAGCATCTATGGAGCTTTTTCTGACCATTGCGATTACACATTTTATTGCATTACTGACCCCAGGCGCAGATTTCTTTTTAATTTTAAAAACTTTGTTAGAGAGCCAGAAAAAGGCTGCGCGATTCACCTGTGCAGGCGTTGCACTTGGGAATGCCCTCATACTGATCAGCATCTATTTGAGTCTATTTATTATTGGTCAAGTGAATACCGAATTATTCATCCTCATGAAGTGGTTGGGTATTATTTATTTTGCATATCTGGCTTTTCAATGCTTTCGTTTGGCTCAATCAGCACAGAGGGTCAATGGACTTGCTGAGCAATGCGTTCATCTACCGCACAAGAATGCTTACCTCAAGGCATTTTTGTCGGGATTGCTTTCCAGTGTGTTGAACCCGAAAAATTTGATGTTCTATAGCGTCTTGGTGATTTTGATTTATCCGCAATATAATTTTGTTCAAAATACTTTGCTGTGTCTTTGGATGGTTGGGTTAGTGTTGATCTGGAATCTCACTATTGTTCAATTGATCGGTTCGAGCATTTATCTGTCTTGGTTAAATCGACATCTACAGCATTTATATTATTTGGCAGGATTCAGTTTTTTGTTGTTTATGCTGATCCTGATTATGTATTAAATAAAAAGACGGTCATTTGACCGTCTTTTTATTCAAGCTTATTGAGTGGGTTCAACAGGTTGATGTGGTGTCTTCCTAAAGCTATGGATCTTGCGATTAATATCATCGATAAAGGTGTATACCACAGGGATCACCAATAACGATAAGAAGGTACTGGTAATCAAACCACCAATGACCGAGATTGCCATTGGTGCACGGAAGCTTGGGTCGGTACCAATCCCGAGCGCAATTGGCAACATCCCTGCACCCATGGCCAGTGTGGTCATGATGATCGGACGTGCCCGTTTATGGCAGGCATCGAGTAGGGCATTGAAGCGAGAATAATGCTTTTCATTCCTTGCGATAATCGCGTAATCGACCAGTAGAATCGAGTTCTTACTGGCAATCCCCATCAACATAATCAGACCGATTAAGCTCGGCATTGAGAAACTGCTTTTGGCTAAAAGCAGCATCACGAATGCACCACCGAGAGATAAAGGTAAGGCCACCAGAATGGTAATTGGCTGTAAAAAGTCTTTAAATAACAATACCAGAACTACATAGATACACAGTACCCCTGTGAGCATTGCTAGACCGAAGCTAGAGAACAGTTCCTGCATCACTTCAGCATCACCAATATTGGTACGCTTCACCGTAGGTGGTAAATTCTTCATCGTCGGTAGTTGATCAACTTTGGCAGCAATATCTCCCAAGGGTTGATTATTCAATTCAATATTGAAGTTAATGTTACGTAAACGGTTGAAACGGTCAATTTGTGATGGTCCACTTTCGATATTAACATCGGCAATGGTACCGAGCATCACAGGACCTCGACTGCCTTTGACCATCAAGCGTTTCATGAGCTCTTGATCTTGACGGGCAGCCAGTGGCAATTTAATCACTACAGGCACTTGCCGTTGAGACAGATTGAGTTTTGCCAGGTTTTGATCAAAGTCACCAGCAGTCGCGATTCGTAAAGTCTCAGCAATATCGTAAGTGGTCACACCTAAATCAGCTGCTTTGGCAAAATCAGGGCGAATCACTAACTCAGGACGGATCAAGGCTGCACTCGAGGTGATACTGCCTACATTTGGAATGGTACGTAATTCACGCTCAAGGCTACGTGCCGTTGCCATTAAGGCCTCTGGATCATCACCTGATAAAGCCAGTTGGTATTGACTGTTGTTACCTGCCAATCCAACTTGAATACGTGCACCCGGAAGTGGGGCAAGGCGTTGGCGCAGTTGATCTTCAATATCTTGTAGACTGGCGCTACGATCAGAACGTTCAGTGGTTTGAATCGTGAGCGTCGCTTTGCGTGGTTCACTTGATGCGCCACCAGCAAAAGGATCTGTTCCCGCAGCACCGCCTCCAATGGTGGTATAGATGCTTTTAATCTCAGGATGGTCTTTAATCAGCGTACGTGCATATTCGGCAGTCTTAAGCGTATCACCAAACTGTGAGCCTGGGGTAAGCTCCAAACGAACTTGCGTTTGTCCTGTATCAGGTGGTGGGACAAAACCTGTAGGTAGTAACGGAATCAGTAAGACTGAACCGACAAAAAAGGCAATTGCACCGCTGAGAGTGAGCCAGCGATGATTGAGACACCATGTCACCAAACGCATATAGCCACGCATGACTTTGCCATCTTTAGCACGGTCTTTGGCTAGACTACTTGTACCTTGATCGGTGATAGTGTGTGCTGTTGTTGATTCATCTTGTTGTTCAACTTTACCAACCCATGGTTTCAGAATATAGGCGGACATCATTGGGGTGAGTAACCGTGCAACAAGCAGTGAGGCAAAGATCGCAAGAGCAGCCGTCCAACCAAACTGAACGAAAAATTTACCTGCGATACCACTCATAAAAGCAGTAGGTAGGAATACGGCAATCAATGTGAAAGTAGTGGCAATCACTGCCAGACCAATTTCATCGGCTGCTTCCATAGCTGCCTCATAGGGCGTTTTTCCCATGCGTAAATGCCGGATGATATTTTCAATCTCAACAATGGCATCATCGACCAGAATACCCACCACCAATGACATGGCTAAAAGCGTAACGGTATTGAGGGTAAAACCAAAGAAATACATACCAATTAAGGCAGGTAAAATTGATAATGGTAGGGCCGTTGCAGCAATGATGGTGGCACGCCAGTCACGTAAGAATAGCCACACCACCAAGATCGCTAAGATCGCACCTTCATATAGAAGCGACATTGAGCCTTTATAGTTATCCTCAACAGGCTTTACAAAGTTAAAGGCTTCGTTGATTTTAATATCGGGATGTGCCGCTTTGAGTTTATCTAATGCGACGACGACACCTTTTTCCACATCGACTTCACTGGCCCCTTTACTTCGTGTGATTTCGAAGCCAATCACAGGCTGACCATTCAATAGTGCCGCGGAACGCCGTTCAGCCATACCATCACGAACAGTTGCAACCTGATCCAAACGAATATGTCGACCATCACTGAGCGCAATATCCATTGCGCCAATTTCATCAGCTGTTTTTACTGTCGCAATGGTACGGATGGATTGTTCACTGCCACCGATTTTGGTTTGACCGCCAGAAGCATCTTGCTGAATCAAACGTAGTTGACGGGTAATATCGGTTGCAGTTGCATTCAGCGCCAACAGTTTTTCAGGATCAAGTTCGACTTCAACCTGACGTGTGACACCACCAACACGAGCGACAGCACCAACGCCTTTAACCTGTAACATCGCGCGGGCGATATCATAATCTACGAACCATGACAGCGCTTCTTCATCCATTTTTGGAGATTGGATGGTATAAGTCAGGATTGGTGAACCTGAAAGATTGATCTTACTGACAATTGGATCTCGTAGATCAGCTGGTAGATCAGAACGAACTTGTGATACGGCATTGCGCACATCATCCACAGCTTCTTGTAGTGGTTTTTCTAGTTGAAACTCCGCTGTGACAGTGACAACACCATCTTGAATGTTGGTGTATTGATTTCTCAAACCTTGCAGAGTTGCAATCGAGTTTTCAATTTTACGTGCGACTTCGGTTTCAAGCTGAGGTGGCGCAGCCCCGGGTAATGCTGCTGTGACAGTGACCATTGGTAGTTCAATGTCTGGGAACTGCTGGATCTTCATCCATTTAAAACAGAGCAATCCTGCCAAACCCAGCATAATAAATAACAGAATGCCAGGAATTGGGTTTCGGATTGACCAAGCGGAGAAATTCATATCATTTCTCCTGTGTGGTCACAAGTTGTTTGCTAAGTGGTGTCTCTGGAATATCTTTGGCGATACTGACCAGATCGCCATCAGTCAAGAAACCTGTACCCGAAGAAACCACTTTAACGTTTGCAGGTAAATCTAACAGCTCGACACGATCTCCCAAACGACGACCAATATTTACTTTCTGTTGGGTGACACGATTCTTGTCATTGACAATAAAGACATAGGAAAAACCATCACGTAATAGCAGGGCAGTTTGAGGAACCGTCAATGCGAGTTTCTGACCTAAATCAAATTCACCTTTTACAAACATGCCCATACGCACAGCCTGAGTTGTCGGAATATCCACATAAACCAAGCCATAGCGGGTTTGTGGATCAATCACAGGTGCAATCATTCTAACTTTACCAGTTACTGCAGGTTGCGCAGGGTCAGGTGAAACAATATGTGCGGTCATGCCTTGTTTGAGCTTGTATAGATCCGATGTGGTCACTTCAGCGCGCCATTCTAAACGATGGTCTCGAATCAAGCGGAACAGCTCTTGACCTGTTTGTGCAAGAGATCCGACTGTTGCTGTACGGGCTGAAATCACACCATTGTCAGGTGAAACCACTTGAGTCTGCGCTAAGCGTAATTGGTTACTTTCAATTTGTGCCTTGGCAGCGTCTAGACGCGCTTGAGCGGTCGCTTGAGAGGTTTGATACTGAGTAGACTCTTGCGCTGAAATTGCACCTGTATTTTTTAGTTGCTGGATACGTTTATTGTTGGTAATCGCATCTGCCAGTACTGCTTGTGCTTCGGCATAACTGGCTTTGGCTGCTGCCAAATCGGCACGGATGGTTTCGCTATTAATCTCAGCTAAGACCTGACCACGACGCACTTCATCACCGACATTGACATTCACTCGGGTGAGACGTTGTCCTGAAAGCTCACTACCAATGACCACTTCTTGCCATGCAGCAATATTGCCATTTGCGGTGAAAGTCTGCTTCCAGTTTTGTTGTTGTGGAGAGACAACAGTAACGGTCAGTGCAGCTTTTTGTTCGGTAGTATTCGTATTTTTCGCTTTTTCAGGATTCACTGATTTCTTAGCAGTTCCACTCTGCCAAACCACAACTGCAATGATTAAAAGTACAATCGCAATTGCTAAAATGAGCCAACCCTTTTTCTTTATTTTATTGGGAGTTTGAGAAGTCATCTTTCCATAGTCATCAAGTTTTGATGGCTAAGTATAGACGAAGATTTCAACAGTTGGTCAATAGCCCATAGACAGATAAAAAAATTAATAAAGTCGCTTATGTTTATGACTTTTCAGCTGAGGAAAAGTGTGAATTGCATCAATTCCGCACTTTTTATCCTGCCTAAAAGGTGAATTACTGTTTTAGAGTGGCAGTAAGCGATTGGAGACCACATTTTTCATGACAATGGTTGAGGTCAAACGCTGTACATTGGGCAAGGCCGACAAGCTGTCGTCATAGAGTTTCTGGAAGCTGGCCAAGTCTTTAGCAACGACATGCAGTAAATAATCTGGATTTCCAAATAAACGTTGTGCCTGAATCACATTGCCAATTTCAATGACTTTTTCTTCAAAGCTAGAAAGTGCTTTTTTATCTCCATCTTTTAAAGTGACAAAGATAATCGCTGAGAAATTCAGGCCGATTTTTGAGGCTTCTAGATCAGCGTGATAACCTTTGATCACACCACTTTCTTCCAATGCTTTAACACGACGATGGCAAGGCGACAGACTTAAACCGATTCTTTCTGCCAGTTCTGTGATAGATAATCGCCCATTTGCTTGTAGTTCAGCAATAATTTTCTTATCAATGCGATCCATTTAGAAGAATCTCCCTTCAGGCTTTGAAGATATAGAAGTATTTGGAATAACATTTTCACCATTAAAGCATATCCTTTCTCAACAATCTTCACCAAATGGTGAAAAAGAAAACGATTAAAGATCGTATTGTCGATGTGGGAAGGGCTTTGCTTATGGAACTCAGTGTCATTTTTGCTTTTTGGTGCGTTTCGATCTTGTTCGTATTAACGCCTGGTGCAGATTGGGCTTATGCCATTCTTGCAGGAGTCAAAGGTAAATTTATCCTGAATGCAGTCACAGGCTTGGTGCTTGGGCATTTCATGGCGATCCTCTGTGTTGCAGCAGGTGTGGGGGCTTTGGTGCAACACTATCCGATTTTACTCACTGCGATGACGATCATGGGTGCTTGTTATTTGTTATGGATGGGTATCAATCTATTTATACATCCAGCGAGCATTTCAACTGAGACTGATACAACGCAATCACTTGATTCAGCAGGTTCATGGTTGATTAAAGGCGTGGGGATTAGTGGCTTAAACCCGAAAGTTTTGCTGTTATTTTTTGCCTTGTTACCACCGTTTATTCATCCGCAAATGGCATTTTCGCCAACCGCACAAATTATTTTGCTGGGGCTCATTCACTTAATCAGTTGTGCTGTGGTGTATATGCTTGTGGGGATCGCAGCCAAGAAATTGCTTAGAAGCAGACCGCGTGCAGTAAAAGCAGTCAGCCGTATTTCGGGCGGACTGATGATGCTCATTGCAGCAATCCTATTTATTGGGCAAATTTAAAATAAATGTTCCATTCTGCCTATTTATATAGCTTTAAATTTATCATTATTGAATTCAGGATCTTAATTTTAATACGGTTTGAGTTTGAGAAATCATAAAATTGTACAGTGGCACATATAGGTAAAAAATAGTGTAAAACGTATCAATTCTCATTTATTATGCGGTTTTTTAAGTCGGCTGATAAAGATCATGGGTAGACAACTTAAACCATTAGTGCTGATGATGGCATGTGCTTCAATGGGAACAACAGCTGTTTTTGCTGATGAAGTGCAACAGGGGCAAACAGCGGATGCAACCGTGACATTAAATACCATTCGTATTACTGCAAGTGCGGATGCTTCGGCTGATGGTCTAATGGAAGCTTTTGCTGGTGGACAAGTTGCCAGCGGTGGTCGAGTTGGGATTTTTGGTAATCAAAAAAATCTGGATACACCTTTTAATCTGACCAGCTATACCAATGACTATATACAATCTAAACAAGCTAAAAGTGTAGGGGATGTTCTACAAGCTGACCCAAGTGTGAGAGTCGCGAGAGGGTTTGGTAATTTCCAAGAATCTTACTATATTCGTGGTTTTATTTTAGGTTCGGATGATACAGCCTATAATGGTTTGTACTCGATTCTGCCTCGTCAATATATCCCTACAGAATTATTTGAACGTGTTGAGTTGCTTAAAGGGGCATCTGCATTTTTAAATGGTGCAACACCAAGTAGTGGTGGTATTGGTGGTGCAATTAATCTATTACCAAAGCGTGCTGGTAATGAACCATTAAACAGAGTCACTGTGGGAACAGATTTTAATGGGGGACAGATTGCAAATGATATCTCTCGTCGTTTTGGTGAAAACCAAGAGTTCGGGGTACGTGTAAATACGGCTTATCGTGGTGGTAATACCAGTATAGATGATGAAAAAGCATCGTTAGGATTAGCCTCGATCGGATTGGATTATCGCGGTGATCGTTTACGGTTGTCTGGTGATATGGGATATAGCAATAACCGTTTAAATGCAACACGACCAAATATTACTTTAAGTGGTGTAAGTCATGTACCTAAGCCAATCGACTCTTCAAGTAATTACGCGCAAAAGTGGACCTATTCCAACGAAGAAGATGTGTTTGGTAGTTACCGTGCAGAATATGATTTAAGTGATGCTGTGACGGCTTATGCAGCCTATGGTTTTCGTCATGGTGAAGAAAATAATAGTTTAGCTAATTTCACACTGACCAATGCAGCAGCAGGTGATGGCACTTCCTATCGTTTTGATAATGCACGTGTAGATATGGTCAACACTGGAGAAATCGGTGTACGTGCGAAGTTGAATACAGGTGCGATTGAACATAATCTTGTACTATCAGGTTCAGCTTTCCAACTGAATAGCCGAAATGCCTATGTTATGGATTATTCAAATACATTTGCTGGAAATATCTATAGACCAACGCAGTATGATAAACCTACCATTTCTTCTTCAGCACTAACTGGTGGTCAGTTAGATCAACCTACTCTAACGGCACGTACTCGTTTAAGAAGTATTGCTGTTGGTGATAATTTAAAAGCATTTGATGAGCGCTTATCAGTTATGCTCGGATTGCGTTATCAACAGCTAAAACAAGAAAATTACAATTATGATACTCAAGCCATTAAATCTGCTTATGATGATCATAAGGTTACACCAGCGTTAGGTTTAAGTTATAAGCTGATGCCTGAATTAGCTGTATATGCTAATTATGTTGAAGCGCTTTCACAGGGTTCATCAGCAACGTCTAGTTCTGGAACGATCATTACGAACACTGGTGAAGCTTTGTCACCTTATATCTCTAAGCAAAAAGAAGTTGGATTAAAGTATGAAGGTGAAAAGCTAGGGGCGGCATTAAGTTATTTCAATACCAACCGCCAACGAGGTATGCTTGTTAAAAATGCTGATGAAACCTATACCTTTACTAATCAAGGTGAAAATCGACATCAAGGTGTTGAACTGCAAACCTATGGCCAGTTGACTGATACATTTAAAGTATTGGGAGGTGTGACATGGTTAGATGCAAAACAGAAAGATACAGAAAATGGGTTATATAACAATAATGACGTGATTGGAGTTCCTCAATTCCAAGCCAATCTTGGCGCAGACTGGCAGTTACCGATCGAGCAAGATATTTCTGTAAATGGTCGCGTAATTTACACAGGTTCTAGCTATGCCAATAATGCAAATACGTTAAAAGTAAATGATTGGACTCGCTTTGATCTGGGTGCGAGTTATAAAACTCAACTTAATCAAGTTCCAACGGTATTCAACCTAACAATCAATAATGTATTTGATAAAAATTATTGGGGGTCAGTTGGTGGCTATGATGATGCAGGTTATTTAAATGCTGGTCAGCCACGTACCTTTATGATGAGTGCAAGCTTTGATTTCTAATATATTGGTTTAAAAAAATCCCCGAATATTCGGGGATTTTTTTATTTATAAAACAGCTTTCAGTCGTTTGACCACTTCTTCACACTGCGCTAAATCTGCAACCAGTGCCATTCTGACATGACCTTCACCAGGATTGCCTTGTTCTGTGTCACGAGACAGATAACGGCCAGGTAAAACCTTGATATGCGCTTTTTCCATTAACATCTTGGCAAAAGTTTCATCATTATCCACTTTTAACCAGTAATAAAAGCCCGCATCTGGTTTTTGTAAAGGCAATAAATGACCGAGTTCAGACTGGAATAAATCAAACTTAGCACGATACTGCTGACGGTTTTCTTCAACATGTGCTTCATCATTCCACGCGGCAATAGATGCCAATTGATTTTGTACAGGCATTGCAGCGCCGTGATAAGTACGGTATTGCAAATAAGGTTTCAATAAAGCCGCATCACCTGCAACAAAACCAGAACGCATACCCGGTAAGTTTGAACGTTTAGAAAGTGAATGGAACACGATGCAATTTTTATAATCATCACGACCCATTTCGGCACAAACTTCTAACAGACCGATTGGCGCTTGATCAAACCAAAGTTCTGAATAACATTCATCCGATGCAATCACGAAACCATATTGATCAGACAGGGCAATTAACTTTTTAAACTGTTCTTTTGATAGAACCGTTCCTGTTGGATTACCTGGTGTGCACACAAACAGTAAGGCGGTTTTTTCCCATACTTCCGCAGGGACGGCATCGAAGTCACCTAAGTAGCCATTTTCTTCAGTACAGTTAATAAAATAAGGTTTTGCACCTGCAAGTAGGGCTGCACCTTCATAAATCTGATAAAACGGATTTGGCATCACCACATACGGTGCATCTTCACGCTTAATCAAAGCTTGTACAAAAGAGAAAATACCCTCACGTGTACCAGAAACAGGCAGGATATGATCTTCTGCACTAATATGATTCAACTTGAAGCGATTGGTCAGCCATTGTGCAATACTTTGGCGCAACTCAGGCAGACCTTTACTGTTCGGGTAGGTCGATAGATGGGCAAAATTATCAATAATCGCTTGTTTAACGAACTCTGGTGCAGGATGTTTAGGCTCACCAATTGATAAAGGAATCAACGGTAAATTGGCAGGTTGCACATCTTTAAAAAGTTGATTTAACTTTTCAAAAGGATAGGGATGCAATAACGACAAGCTAGAGTTCATTTTAAACAGTTACCAAACAATAAATTTAAGATGGATTACAAATTTGATTCGATGCTTCATCTAATGCGGCTTTTAAGCTTTCCGCAAAAGTTTTCACTTCTTCATCGGTGAGCAAGACACCATTTTTCTTAGTGACAAAGAAAATATCTTCCGCACGTTCGCCCAGTGTGGCAATTCTTGCAGAATGGATATCCAAACCTTGCAACATGAACAAACCACCAATACGCGCCAACAGGCCTGGATGGTCGAGGGTTGAGATTTCAACCATGTGCTGCTGCAGTGTAGGGTTTAAGACAATATCGACAGTATTTTGCACATCAAAATGACGTAAATGACGTGGAATACGGCGTTGCATGATCCCCGGATATTGATCCGAATGGCTCAATGCATCAACTAAAGCAGCTTTCACTTTACGCTCGCGGTCTGGATCGGTTAGTAATGTACCGAAGCGATCCAGTACCAAGTAGGTATCCAAACTGAACGAGGTTGATGCTGTAATAATTCGTGCATCTTGAACATCAAGATTCATACGATCTAATACGGCAACCGTTGTTGCAAATAGGTTCGGTTGATCACGCGTATAGATAAAGATCTGAACTGCATCATCAGCAGCATTACGATGTGCCCGTAATAAAACCAATGGTTCTGGATTATCGCCGTGTTGTAAAATTGCTTGGGTATGCCAAGCAATTTCATTGGCTGACTCTTTCACAAAGTATTCATCACCCAACTCTTGCCAGACTTTCTCAACTTCAGCCAAAGAGAAGTCATTAACCAAGAGTTCACTGGCAGCAAACTTGGTGTCCTCAATCAGCATTTGATAGTCAACTGGACGACCTAAGCCAGAGCGTATTACATCACGTGCATAGGTGTAGAGCTGACGCATCAAAGATGCACGCCAAGTATTCCACAGCTTCGGATTGGTTGCGTTAATATCAGCAACCGTCAGGGTGTAGAGATAATCGAGATGCTCCATATCACCGACTTTTTCAGCAAAGTCTTTGACTTCATCGGGGTCAGAAATATCTTTTTTCTGTGCAGTGAGGGACATTAATAGGTGATTGTTAATCAGCCACGCAACCAGTTTGCACTCACGCTCGGTAAAGCCATGGGTGCGGCAAAATTCAATCGCATCCAGTGCCCCAAGCTCACTATGATCACCGCCACGACCTTTGGCAATATCATGGAAAATTGCAGCCATATACACGATGTCATGGCGGGCAATACGCTGGAACACAGAGCTGACCACAGGGAATTCTTTGGCAAATTCAGGTTCTTTAAAGCGACTTAAATTGCGAAGTAATAACAGGGTATGTGCATCGACCGTATAAATATGGAACAGATCGTACTGCATCAAGCCTGTAATCTGTCCAAAAGCGGGAATGTAATTGCCCAATACACCGTAACGCTTCATCGCCACCATGGTGTCATATAAATGCGGTGAGCGAATGATCGACATAAACAAGGCTTGATGTTCTGGATTATCACGGAAACGCTGATCAATCCGTTTTGCAGCAAGCACCAGTAGGCGTAAGGTACGGGCACGAATACCGGTAATTTCAGGGCGATTTGCCAATAGATAGAACAATTCTAAGATGGCAATCGGTTCTTCTGAAAATACTTTGTGATGTTGAACAGCCAATTTCCCATCGACAATTTTAAAACGTTCATTAATATCAATAATGTGGCGTTCGTAATCAGGTAGACGTGGGGTAATCACCGATTCATTGAAATAGGCGAGTAGCATTTCATTCAGGGTTGAAACTTGCTGTGCGGTACGATAGTAGCGCTTCATAAACTGTTCAACAGCAAAATTAACAGGCTGACCTTCTTCACGCACATAGCCAAATTTTGCTGCGATATCACGTTGATATTCAAACAATAAGCGGTTTTCATCACGTTTGGCTAAACGGTGTAAATGGGTTCGGATTTCCCATAAAAAGCTTTCAGCCTCTTCGAGTACACCCAGTTCAAATTCAGTGATAAAACCCAAATGCACCAAATCATAAATACGATTGACACGGAAGTGACGTTTGGCAATCCAGCCAATCTGGTTGATATCGCGAATACCACCTGGGGCATTTTTAATATCAGGTTCTAAATTACTCTCGGTATTGTTGTGTTGTGCATAGCGTTTAGCTTGTTCAGCCATTTTGGCATCATAGAAGGTTTGATCTGTCCATGTTTGCGCAACGATACGGCGTGGCCATTTTGCCAGTTGCTGATTGCCTGTAATGAGGCGAGCTTCAATCAACGTGGTCGCAACAGTTAAATCATTAATGGCTTGTTCAACACAGTTTTGAATGGTGCGAACGCTGATACCCGGTTTGAAATTACCGACATCCCATAAAGATGAAATAAAGGTCGAGATTAGTTTTTCTTGTTCTTCACTAATTTCATCCTCAGACAAAATCATGATATCAGTATCTGAATAGGGCAGCATTTCATGGCGACCATAACCACCTACTGCAAATAAGCCCAATTCTGTTTGATCTAAGCCTGCATGATTCCAAAGAAAGATCAGGGCTTCATCAATAGAGTCTGAGCGCGCTCCAATCACTTCACGAATGGGTTGACCATTTTCATAGCTCTCCTGTAATTGCTTTTCTACATCCGTACGCCATTGGTTAATGGCTTGAATATCATGAATACTGGTGACGTAGTTCAACAAAGGAGAGGTCTTGATCATAAAGCTGGGTCTTCTATCAAAGCCCCTCTAAAAAGAGGGGAAGTTGTGATGATAATCACCTAAGATCATCTTAAGCGTTGGTTTGTACACTCACTTGGTCTGCGGCGTGCTGTGCCAATTCACGTGCAAGATCCGTTGTTTCAGCACGGGCAGTTGCAACGCCCATACGGCGACGTTTAAAGCCCTCAGGTTTGCCAAATAGACGTAAGTCGGTGTTTGGATTTGCTAAAGCAAGATTCAAGCCAGTGAAACTCAAGTTTTTAGCATCAACACCTGCATAAATCACTGCACTTGCAGCCACACTATGGCGTGCTGTATTGACAGGTAGACCGAGAATGGCACGGGCATGTAATTCAAATTCACTCTGGAATTGTGAAGCTAACGTAACCAGACCTGTATCATGTGGGCGGGGTGAAACTTCACTAAACCAAACTTTATCGCCTTTAATAAACAGCTCTACACCGAAGATACCACAACCGCCTAAAGCAACAATGACTTTATTGGCAATGCGTTTTGCTTCTTCCAGCGCAGCAGGTGTCATGGCTTGAGGCTGCCAGCTTTCAACATAGTCACCAGCATCTTGACGGTGTCCGATTGGATCACAGAAATGTGTTTCGATTTCGCCTGTTTCTGGATTTTTAGCACGAACAGTAAGCAGGGTGATTTCAAAATCAAAGTCGATTTGCGATTCAATAATCACGGTGCCTTGATTGACGCGGCCGCCTTGCATTGCATAATCCCAAGCGGCATCCACTTCATCAAAACTCTTCACACGAGACTGACCTTTACCTGAAGAAGACATGACAGGTTTTACAAAGTTTGGATAACCAATGTCATCACATGCAGCACGGAAGCTTTCTAAGGTATTGGCAAAGCGATAAGCAGAAGTTGGCAGACCGAGTTCTTCAGCAGCTAGACGACGAATTCCTTCACGATTCATGGTGAGGTTAACTGCTTTTGCAGATGGAATCACGGTTGCAGTTTGGCTTTGTTCAATTTCAACCAAAACTTCTGTGGCAATGGCTTCAATTTCAGGAACAATTAAATTGGGTTTGATCTTTTCAATCAGTTGTTTTAATTCGGCTGGATCAGCCATATTCAGGGTATAAGCATAATGTGCGACTTGCATGGCTGGCGCGTGATCATAACGATCTGCAGCATGAACTTCGACACCTAAGCGTTGTAAAGAAATCACAACTTCTTTACCTAGCTCTCCAGAACCTAACAGTAAAACCTTAAATGCAGAAGATTGAAGTGGAGTTCCAAGAGTGACGCTCATGCGAATAATCCTATCCTGAGTAATTTGCGTTTAAGCATAGCAGAACTTTTTACGGAATTAAGCTAATCTGACACAAAAAACCTGCTTTTTGTTAGACAGAAAATTGCACTTCATCTGCGATTTGGCTGCTTAAACATCCACCTGATAATTCAGTTGTAATTCATCTGCATGTTGACCACGGATTCCCCAATTGCATTTTGGTGTTTCAAAAATTGTAATTTCAATATCTTGTGTTGAAATCCCACATTGTTGCTGAATATAAGTGAAAATACTTTGAATCAAACGTTTTTTTGCTTCAGTGCTTCTGCCTTCAAACATCGAAATTTCTATAATTAGATAATGCTGGCTACGATCATTGGGATAGATAAAGTCTTCTTCCGTTAGCGCAATAAAACGCTGAAATTTCTTTTCGATAGGATAGTTTAAACTTTCAATTAGCGCTTGATGTACGGCATCAGAAAGTTGACTCCTAAATTGCTCGATGGTGGTTTGTAGGGCATAAATCTTGATTTGTGACATTGTTGATTTCTTCCTTGTTGACGTTTTAATTTTTTATAGATGGACAAGTCTGACAGTATGCTGAACAAAAGCATAAAATCAATTGCTTAGAATAAAAAGCATTCTGCTGGGTAAATAAGTAACAAGCATTGAGAATTATTCCCAAATTGACTAGCATAATGTCCAAATGTTTCATCGGCGATTTGCTATGTCTAATCCAAACTCTCGTGTAACCGCAATCCTGTTGTGTAGTGCATTTTTATTGGCTGCTTGCGGAAACTCAAATAATGAGCCAAAAGAAAAGGTAGAAATCAAACCTGCGCCGAAACTTAACAACGATGCCACCACCTATGCCAATACAGCATGGAAGTTGATTAATGACATCGATCCGATTGTTTATAATAAACAAGTTGGTGAGATTGAAGAAAAAGTCAGAAAACCATTGCGTCAGCTCAGTACAGATTGGCGTATCAATGTCAAAATGACCGATTCCGTGACTGAAGGTAAATATGCATTGTGTCGCAAGGCATTGACCAGTTTGGATACGTGGGCACGCGATGTAAAAGATAATGCCAGTGCATCGACTCAAAAGCAGGCTGATTATGAGCGTGATAAAGCACAATGTAAGGATGCAATTGATAATCCTGCGCTAGGTAATACTTCACCTAAGTAAGCAAATACAAATAAAAAAGCGAGATGTTTTATCTCGCTTTTTTATGGTTAAAGTCATCAAACGCTTATGAGGTTTTGACCGTTTTTGCTGCTTCCTGTTTAGCTTTGGTTGCTGTGGTATTAGCCGCTTTTTTCGTATCTGTTGTTGCTTTCATTGCATCGTGTTTGGCAGTATCTTTCATTTTCGTCATGTCATGCTTTGCAGTATCTGTTGTTTTGGTTGCTTCTTTCTTGGTTTTTACCACACTTGTTGCAACACATTTGCCACCTTTGTGATTTGGTCCTGTACCACCTTGGATTTGAGTTCCTTTCGGGCAGGCAAATGCGCTAGCGCTGAGTACTGTAAATAGGCCTGCTGTTAAAATCGTTGCAATTTTTCTCATGATTGTCATCTGCATCGGGTAAGCGATAGTGCTTAGCTTTAATGTATGCGTGTTGAAGACAAGAAAGCAGACTGATTTTGTGAAATATTTTAGGGCATCAGTAGTATTTTATAGTGAGAGTTTATCTTTTAATTTATGTTTAAGCTTCAAAGCATATTGCAAAAAATGCTGTGCTTATCCATTTAAAATACAAGATAGTATACTTACGTTTTTAGGTGACCGACTGTTGCCAATTTTCTAAGCCGATCTAAATCAATGACTTCGATTTTCTTAAAACCAAGTTGAATGACGCTTTGCTTTTCGAACAGGTTCAGCTCTTGATTTACAGTCTGCCGAGATACCGTCAACATATTGGCTAACTGGTCTTGTGAAATTTGAATACTAAAATCCTGAATAAACGAACGATTGCCATAACCCTCTAAAATGAACAGCAAGCGTTGCGCCAGGCGCTGGGTAATGCTTTGGGTTTGAATCGCAATTTGCTCTAAAAATACATAGCGTAGTTTTTGACTGGTCAGCAGGGCAAAGTAGTACCAGTAATACGGATTTTGCAGCAAGAAATCATTGAGTGGTTGTGCTGGTATTTGCAGCACCACGCTTTTCTTCAATGCAATGGCATCATGCGAGCGGGGTTGCTGATCGATGAGGGAAATTTCGCCAAACCACATGATCGGTTCCGCAATTGCAGCAATCGCTTCATTGCCATTGACATCGATATAACCCAAGCTAATTGAGCCTTCCAATACGCCATACACCCCATCAAATTGATCTTGCGCACTAAAAACAGCTGCATTTTTCTCGATGATATGCTTCTTGCCATGTTCAATAATAAAATTTTGAAAAGGCTCCGCTAAGTGGCTAAACCATGAGTTTTGCTGTAAATGTTGGATGTAAATCGAATCTAGCACGGCGGGGTCCTGTGTGAAAAATAAATCCATTTGTCAGCTACATGACAACTTCGCTGCAATATTTCTTATAGATTAACAGCATAAACGAATTATATGAGGAATGAGAAATGACAAATTTGGAACGTCTACTTAGTCAATATGCGGCTTATCACTTAGATCGAAATAATGTTGTGACCCATTTTGTGGGTATTCCTTTAATTGTATTTTCTATTCTGTGCTTAACAGCGCGTGCTGGTATAGAAATTTCTGGCTTTTCAATTACTTTAGCCATGCTGCTTATTGTCCTAAGTACGATTTATTATATTTCATTGGATAAGTTATTTGGTATTTTGATGCTGATTTTATTTGTCTTGGCTTATCCATTGGCTGTGAAAATTGCGGCTTTAGCAATGTGGAGTTGGCTAGGTGCGAGCATTGGTATCTTTGTGGTGGGTTGGGTATTCCAATTCGTGGGCCATTATTTTGAAAAGAAAAAACCAGCCTTTGTTGATGATCTGATTGGTTTAGCTATCGGACCTTTATTTGTTTTGGCTGAATTTGTTTTCTTACTGGGTTTCCGCAAGCCCTTACATCAGCGCATTTTAAAGGAAGCACAAATCAAACGTGCTGAAATGGATATGAAGCCGCAGACGGTGTCTTAAGTTGTTAGCTTGATGTAAAAGCCGATATCAAGATGAGTCGGCTTTTTTATTTGGATGAAAGAGCACTTATAGCGAGTGATATAAGTACGCTTTTGAAAACGATTAAAGTTGAGCAATAAATTTCTGAATCGTTTCGATGACTAATTCGGGATGTTCTCGGTGAGGGAAGTGTCCACACTGGGGGAGGATATTCGTTTCAGCGTGGGTATATTCAGCCAATCGTTTGGGTTGTTCTACACTACCATATTCATCATGCTCGCCATGTATGATCAGCATTTTAGCGGAGACTGCCTGTAAATCTGATTGTAACGACCAATCTCGAAACTCAGCTGAAAGCCATGTCTCTGTCCAAGCATCTAAAACCCATTGCGCTTTTTCAGCATGATATTTTTCTAGGCGGTGCATCTGTTCAGGTTGTTGAAACATTTGTTTGGCTGAAGCAATACCATCCAATGTTTCCTGTTCAACATAGGCTTGTGCTGCAAGTGTGATGACTGCTGTACATCGTGAAGGTTTTTGTGCTGCAAAACTGACCGCCATACCACCACCGACGCTATGACCAATCGCAATCACTTGTGATATTTCAAGTTGATTTAAAAGTTCAGTAACCACATGGGCTTCTTGTTGAATAAAATGATGAGATAGCTTAGAGGGAATTGGATCAGATTTGCCAAAGCCCAAACGATCATAGGCAATCACGGTTCGATGGGTTGCGACCGCGAGTCGTTCTGGGAAATCCCGCCAGAGTTGCACACTGCCAAGCGAATCATGCAGTAACAGGATTGGAATTTTATTATCCGTGTATTGTGGCTGCCATATTTTTAGAAAGACATGTGCATGCTTTATCGCAAGTATTTGTTCTGTGATATGTAAAAGTGACATTGAAGCGAGGCCAAGTGTCTGAATTGATCAAAGAATAATAAAAAACTAACGATCTGATATAGCTATAATCGTGAACAAGGATAGTCTGATCGTGCCATTAAAATGAAAAAAATCGCCATTATTGTCTATGATGGGTGCTGGGCCATGAGTGTGATGATGTTGAAAGATTTCTTTCATGTCGTTAATTTACTATCAATCCGACAAGGTCAAGCCGAAAGCTATCAAGTTGACATATTTAGTTTAGATGGTTTAGCCAAACTAAGTGCCAGTGGTCCAAGCATCGAAGTCGATGACAAAGTTAGAAGGGAGACAACTTATGATTTAGTCATTCTTCCCAGTTTTGAAGGGAATCTGCTTATTCAGATCCAAGAAGAAAATGATGACTTGATCGACTGGCTTAAAAGTCAAATACAGCAACAAACACCAATTCTAGCGCTCACAACAGCTGCTTACTTTTTGGCGGCCACTCAACAATTGCAGCATGTCCTGCTTGCGACCCATTGGGCATTTCTACGAGAACTAAAACGATTGTTTCCTCTAAGCTCTTTTACTGCCAATCGAAATTATTTGCAAAATGAGCAGATTTATACGACAGGTACATTGCTTGGAACGTTTGATGCTTTGCTTGGCATTGTGGCGCAACAGAAAGGGGATTATTTTGCACAACTCTGTGCCAGTCATTTATTAATGCACGCTCCACAAGAACTGAATCCTGTACTGCCAGATTCTCGAAATCATCGTGATGAAGCCGTGTTGCAGGTGCAAGATTGGCTTGATATCAACTTTCCTCAGGAAAATCGTATTGCTGATTTGGCTAAGCAATTTAATTTTAGTGAACGGAATTTAAAACGGCGTTTTCAATTAGCGACACAGATTTCACCCAATCAATATTTACAGCAGGTGAGAGTAGATAAGGCCAAGAAACTATTATTAACCACGGAGATGAATGTACAGCAGATCGCCTATGCGGTGGGCTATGAAAATGTCAGTTTCTTTATTCGTGTATTTAAGAAAATAACAGGTTGTACCCCAAGCCAATGGCTTAAATAAAAAAACCGCCAATAAGGTCATTACTGGCGGTTTGGAAATCAAAAAACTGATTTATACGTTAAAGCGGAAGTGTAATACATCACCGTCTTGAACAACATAAGTTTTACCTTCTAAACGCCATTTTCCTGCTTCTTTGGCGCCATTTTCACCGTTATATTGAATGAAATCATCATAAGCCACACATTCAGCACGGATAAAGCCTTTTTCAAAGTCAGTGTGAATCACACCAGCTGCTTGTGGCGCAGTCGCACCGACTTTAACCGTCCAAGCACGAACTTCTTGTACACCAGCAGTGAAGTAAGTTTGTAAGCCAAGTAAGCTATAACCTGCACGAATTACCACGTTTAAGCCTGGTTCTTCCATGCCCATCGCTTCCAAGAATTCAGCGCGATCTTCATCTTCTAATAATGAAATTTCAGCTTCGATCTGGTTGCAAAGTGGTACAACAATGGCATTCTCTTCAGCAGCAAGTTTTTTTACTGCTTCAAGGTGCGGGTTGTTTTCAAAACCGTCTTCTGCCACGTTGGCAATATACATGGTTGGTTTCAGTGTCATTAAACCGAAACCGCGAACTGCTTTACGTTCATCATCAGAAAGGTCAGCCGCACGTGCTGGTTTGCCTTCATCAAGTAAAGGCTGAATTTTTTCTAAAACTGCTTTAGTTGCAAGTGCTTCTTTATCGCCACCTTTTGCTGCTTTAGTTAAACGTAACAAAGCTTTTGCAACGGTATCAAGGTCAGCAAGTGCAAGTTCAGTATTGATGGTTGCGATGTCATCTAATGGGTCAATTTTACCATTTACATGAATCACGTTTTCATCTTCAAAACAACGCACCACGTGTGCAATCGCATCTGTTTCACGGATATTGGCAAGGAATTGGTTACCCAAGCCTTCACCTTTTGATGCACCCGCAACTAAACCTGCGATATCAACAAATTCCATTGTGGTCGGAATAACACGTTGCGGTTTAACAATCGTTGTAAGTTTGTCTAGGCGTGGATCTGGAACAGGGACAATACCTGTATTCGGTTCAATGGTACAGAACGGAAAGTTTTCAGCTGCAATCGCTGCCTTTGTTAATGCATTGAACAATGTAGATTTACCTACGTTTGGCAGACCAACAATACCGCAATTAAAACCCATGAAACCACTCACAAATGTGTTATTTAAAAATTGCTGCTGATTTTACATGAAAGCCATGACAAAGTCAGGTCATGGCGAGTGCGGATTTTTATTTCAAGCTTAAACTTTGCGTTTATCAAGCTGTTTGGCAATATTATCGCCTGTCGTTTGTACCAGCATGACCAAAACAATCAGGACTAAAATCACCGCCAACATCACTTGCATATCAAAACGTTGATAGCCATAACGATAGGCGATATCGCCCAAACCACCTGCACCAATCGCACCTGCAATGGCAGAAGAACTGATCATGGTCACAATAGTCACGGTAAAGCCTGCAACAATCCCTGGCAAAGCTTCAGGAAGCAATACATGCCAAAGAATCTGCTTGCGGTTACAGCCCATTGCTTGTGCTGCTTCAATCAACCCTTGATCGACTTCACGTAGACTGACCTCTGCAATACGGGCAAAGAACGGAATAGCGGCGATGGTTAAGGGTACAATTGCAGCCAAGACGCCATAACTGGTCCCGACAATCCAACGGGTAAATGGAATCAAAGCCACCATTAAAATCAAGAAGGGTACAGATCGGGTAATGTTAATGATCCAACCTAATGATTGATTGATTTTCTTGGAGGGATAAATACCAAAATCAGCAGTACTCACTAAAATTAAAGCAATCGGCAGACCAATCAGGAAGGCAAGAATTGCGGAAACACCGACCATAATTAAAGTATCGGTGGTTCCTGTTAGTAATAGGTCAATGAGTTGATTGTACATAACCGATCACCTCAAGTTGTGTTATTGCAGGATGTTTTTCAGATTGTGAGTGGTTTAGATCAAACTCGAGATTGCGAATCCCGATGATTAATGAGCCGATGGTACGCTGCTGAATAGTATCTATCTGACTGTGATAAACCTGAACTGGACTATTAAAGCCATCCAGTATTTCATATAAATCAGGCACCGATTTCGATTCACTGACATATTTCAATTTTAAAATCTGATGTGTACTTTGGGGCAGAATGGTTTGGCTCAACTCAAAGGGCAGATTCACCTGTTCAAAGTTGAGTAATTCCTGTGTGATCTGTTGTTGCGGATTGGAAAATACCGACCAGACTTGCCCAGCTTCAACAATTTCACCTTGATCAATTACAATCACCTGATCGCAAATCTCTTGTATGACCTGCATTTCATGGGTGATCAAAACAATGGTTAAACCGAGCTCTTGGTTGATTTGCTTTAATAGAGACAGAATATTGGCGGTACTTTCAGGATCCAGTGCGGAAGTTGCTTCATCACAGAGCAGGATTTCAGGCTGAGAAACCAAGGCACGTGCGATTCCTACACGTTGTTTTTGCCCACCAGACAGTTGAGCAGGGTAATCATTTCGCTTTGCCTCTAATCCCACCAGCGTCAGTACATCACTGACACGCTGCTCAATTTCAGCCTTGTCATAATCTGCGATACGTAGCGGTAAAGCCACGTTTTCCCACACAGTTTTCGCTGACATTAAATTAAAATGCTGAAAAATCATGCCGATTTTTTGCCGAGTTTTAATCAACTCGGCATGGCTCAATTCTGCGATATTTTGTTGATGAATCAGAATACTACCTGTATCAATCGACTCTAAGCCGTTTAAGGTACGGAGTAGGGATGATTTACCAGCGCCACTTTTCCCGATAATCCCAACAATTTGTGCTTTGGGAATATCGATATTAATGTCTTTTAAGGCATGTAAGCGTTGGTCCTGTACATCATAAAACTTATTTAAACCACGTATTTTTAGATGTGGGACTGAAAAATCGACCTGTGAACCAAAACTCACCATGATTGTTCTCCTTATTTCCAACCTGGGAACCACAACGTTGGACCGAAATCGCTATCCAATGCAGCTTTGACTTTAGGTGAGTTTTGATAAATCTCGACAAATTTCTGCAGTTTATTGTCTTTGTCCTGATAATCATCACGCACTACAAATAAAATCGCATAACGTTTATTTGTGTTGTCATCAAACAATAAGGCACTTTCAGGATCAGCCGTTTTGGCTAAACGTAAGTAATGTGGATAACCAAAAGCGAGATCAACATCATCAATCGCACGTGCAGTTTGAGGGCCTTCAACTTCAGTAAATTTCAGATTCTTCGGATTCGCTGTAATGTCTTTCAATGCAGAAAGATGATTGTTACTGTCTTTCAGCTCAATCAACTTGGCTTGTTGCAATAGCAATAAAGCACGCCCTTGATTGACAGGATCATTCGGAATCGCAACAGTTGCACCATTTGGTAGTGCATCAAAACTTTTATATTTTTTTGAATACAGTCCAACATGCGAAGCCGCACCCGCAGCAAAGGACTTTAATTTAAAGCCAGTTTCTTTAATGGCATTATCCAAAAAAGGTTGATGCTGGAAAAAGTTCGCATCAATGTCCCCATGATTTAAGGTAATGTTAGGCGTATTCCAGTCAGAAAACTCGACCAATTTGACATTTAAACCCTGTTGTTTGGCTTCATCGGCTGCGACTTGCAGTGGATGGGCAAAAGAGGGGCTAATTCCAATCACCAGTTCACTGCTATGGTTCTGTCTTTGTTTATTCCAGATCAATAAGGCAATAATCGCAACGACGACGACAAGGCCAATACCGAGCCATTTTTTAGAGGCTGTTTGAGCCATATATTTCTCCAATTCTTTTCTTAAATGTTAAGCACTAATTTCTTCAATTATTTTTAGATCATCTGTGTTGTCATGTGTTCTACATCGGAACTGATTAGCAGGATGACTTGCGGCTAAATGATCGCCTTGGGCAAAAAGTTTGTTTCGCAGTGAACCCGTTGCATATTCAGTTTTATAACGTCCACGTTGCTGTAATTCAGGAATCACCAGTCGAATGAAATCATGGTGTGATTCAGGTGCAACCGTACGGGTCAGGTTAAAACCATCAATACCCGTTTGATCAAGTAGTTCAATGAGATATTCTGCAACTTCAATACCACTCCCTACAATCAGGGGATAACGTCCACCCAGCACATGTTGGGCTTTTAAGTCATTTTTGCTGATACGCTGTTCTTTAAACTTTTCATTGACGGAAGCGATGCTATTGCTCTTTTGATAAGGAATCGCTTCATCATCTGCAAACTTAGAAAGATCAATTCCGACTGAACTGGCATAATGCGCTAGACCTGCTTCAGGGCTGGCATATTGACGATATTCAGCCAGTTTTTGCTGGGCAAGTTCATGTGTTTCTGCGACTACAACGGTAATCCCGACAAAGATTTTAATCGCATCTTCATCACGACCTTGCTGTGTTGCTTGTAGTCGTATTTTATTAACTTGCTGACGAATCTTCTCAGGTTGATCACCACCGATAAAAATACATTCCGCATGACGCGTGGCAAACTGTAGTCCTTTCGGTGATGCACCTGCTTGGAAGAGTGTTGGCGTACGTTGAACCGAAGGCGCAACCTGAAATACCCCTTGGCTTTGGTAATATTGCCCTTGATGATTGATCGAGTGGACTTTATTTGGATCAGTAAAAACGCGCTGTTGTTTATCTTTCTTTAAGGCATCATTTTCCCAAGAACCTTCCCAATATTTATAACAAAGCTGTAAAAATTCCTCGGCCTGATCATAACGTGCATCATGATCTTTTAAGCCTTTTTGCCCAATTAGGCGTTCGGCACTATCCAGATAGCCTGTGACAATATTCCAGCCCAAACGACCTTGAGTTAAATGATCGAGACTGGCAAAGCGCCGTGCAAATTGGTAGGGCTGCTCATAGCTGAGATTGACGGTCACGCCAAAGCTTAAGTTCTGTGTCACCAAAGCCATTGCCGAAATCAGGGTAGAAGGGTCATGGCTCGGCAGTTGAATTGATTCTTTTAAAGTCAGCTCGATCCCATTTTGATAGACATCATAAACACCTGTAATATCAGCTAAAAATAAACCATCAAACAAACCTTGTTCTAACGTTTGTGCCAGTTCAGTCCAATAGCTCAATTCATTAAAGCGATGTGATTGATCCCGCGGATGCGTCCATAAACCATGATTGATATGACCGACACAATTCATATCAAAGGCATTTAACAAGATTTTTTTAGCAAACGTTTGACTCATTACAAAGTCCCCCGTCGTGGAGGCAGAATGCCATTCAACACATAATTACCGATGAAGTAATATTTCCAGCGTGCAGCATCATGCAAGGTGTGTACACGCGCATTACGCCAATGACGATCAAGACCATCTGTACGTTGACTGCCACGACTACCCGCCAATTCAATCAGTTTTGATGATGCCTTTAATGCTGTTTCAGTACTATGTGCACGAACTTTGGCGACATCAATTGAGGCTTTGGCTAAGCTCTCCGCATTCAGATCCTGTTTAGCAGCATCGACAGATCGAGCTGCCTGTTTAAGTAAAAGTTCGCTGGCTTTGACATCGGTTGCCACACGACCGAGCTCAGACAGAGTTAAAGGGTCCTGTGTGGCGGAATCAATATTGGCATCAATCCAAGGGCGGGCAACACGTACACGCTCTAGGGTTTCTTCAAAGGCTGCACGGGCAATGCCGACTTCAATCGCTGCATGCATGATTTGCGCAAATGGTCCCACCAAAGATAGCTGCTTGAAGGCAGTATCAAAAGGAATCACATCATCCTTGGCAACAAAGACCTGATTAAATTTGACTGTCCCGCTGCCCGTGATACGTTGCCCAAAGCCAGACCAGTCATCAATCAGTTCTAAACCTTGACTGTCTCTTTGTACAAAAGCCAGAAACTCATTACCTTCTTCATCAACCACTAGGGTTGGAATGCGATGTGCAAACAGGCTACCTGTGCAATAAAACTTTTCTCCCTGAATCAGATAACCGTTTTCACTTGGGATTAAGGTAGTTTGTTTATGTGCAGAAGTGCGGGTTTTAAATTCAGCCAGCGCATTACCAAAACGCGCACCTTGTAACACTTCTTGATAGAGGCGTTTCTTTTGCGCTTCCGTGCCTGTATTGCGCAATACCTCCAATGCAAAAAAATGGTTTTGTGGAATCTGACCGATTGAACCATCTGCACCACTAAACAGCGCAATCACTTTGGCAACAGTTAAGCTGGAAACTTCTGCGCCACCATACTGCTTAGGTACAGTAATCGCCCATAAACCTGACTGACTGTAGGTTTCTATTTCAGTAAATGGCAAGTTTCGATTGGCATCGCGTTCAACTGCCGCTTGCTTAAACTGTTGACTGAGCTGGGTCGCAATTTCTAGGGCTTCGGCATCACTTTGGATAATATGGGCTGCTTTAAAATTGGTTTTGGCAAAACCTTGTAATTCTTGATAAGAGGTCATAATGATTTGCTCCTTAAATCCAAGCATGGCGGGCAGGGTGCGTACCATTGAGGTAATACTCACCAATGGCATGGAATTTCCAACGCACAGGATCGTGTAGGGTGTGCACACGGGCATTACGCCAATGCTGATCAAGATTATGCTGGCTCAGGCTGGCACGGCTGCCACCAAGTTCGAGCAGTTTTTCTGAGATATGCAGGGCAGCATCGTTGGCATAGATCTTTGCTTCCGCCACTAAAATAGAAGCACGAGCAGCTTGCTCGGCAGAAATCTCAGCGATTTGATCCAGTTCATCTAGATATTCGGCAGCATCATCCAGCAATAAAATGGCTGCATCCAGCAGGATATTGAGCTTGCCAACTTCTTGTAAGGTGTAATGTTCTTCACTGGCTTTTTCTACGCCTGAATCAACAATTGGACGTGCTTTACGAATACTGGATAAGGTGTCATCAAAAGCAGCTTCGGCAATGCCAACATCAATCGCAACTTGTAAAAGTTGAGAATAAGCACCGCGAACATTTGGGATGTCAGCAATAATGCGCTCATCAAAAAAAAGTGCAGGATCAACGACAACGTTGTGTAGTCTTACCGTTCCACTTGCTGTAGTACGTTGCCCAAACCCATTCCAGTCATTAATCACTTCAACACCAGCCGCATGTCGATCAACGATCGCCAATACGGTATAGCCATCTGGGTGTAAGGCACGAATCGCTAACCAATCTGCAAAGCTAGTTCCAGTCGAGTAAAACTTTTCCCCATTTAAAAAGTATTGCCCATTTTCCAATCTTAAAGCAGTTAGAATGGCTTTGGTGTCTTTAGAATTTTTTTCAGGTCCACCATTGGCAATGCGTTTACCTGCAAGAATTTCAGTGTAGATAAACTGCTTTTGTGCATCTGAACCGGTGATATTAATAAAATTTAAAAGACCGAATTGGTTTTGTGGAATTTGTCCAACATTGGCATCGGCTTTACTTAGAATACGAAACACATGGGCCAAGGTTTTATTGGAGACAAAAGCACCACCATATTGTTGTGGTACACGGATTCCGCCCAGACCTTTTTGGCTAAACTGAATGATTTGTTCGGTGGGTAAAACACGGTTTTGATCTCGATTATTTCGATCTTCTAATGCAAAGTCAGCAACTTGATAGGCAGCATTGATGGCCTGCTGATCATTTGAAATCAGTTGTGTTTGAACTTGAATCACTGATTGATTACTGGACATGTGAGCACCTCTAATAGATAAGAGACACTTTACAAAAGTTTTACTTTTCAACTAAACCATCAGTTATGGCTTATATATCACAATAATTCCTAAGCATTTTTTATGAGAAAAATAACAGAAAAATTAATATTAAATATTTAGATAAAACAGTGGTTTGTGGTTATTGGTAATTTATTAAACAGTCTAAAAACTCATTTTCTATGAATGAAAGGAATATTCTCACCACGAAAATTTATAAAGCGACTTCGCCAAAATTAAAAAAAGATCGAACGAAAAGGACATTGTATTCATTAGCTTTTACTTCTAAAGTAGGGAAAACCTTATGTTTGATCGAATAGAAAAATAAATTTGGAGAGTTTATGCGGGTTTTATACCAATTTCCTTTGTCTCACTATTGTGAAAAAGCTCGCTGGTTGTTAGATCATAAGGAATTGGACTATGTGGCACATAATTTAATTCCAGGTTTCCATCGTGCGTTTACTTATCTAAAGTCTGGGCAATATTTATTGCCAATGCTGAAAGATGATAAGCGGTGGGTTGCTGATTCAACACAAATCGCTTTATATCTTGATACGACATATCCTGAACATGCGTTATTGAGACGTGATGAGCAGTTACGTGAGCAAGCTTTAGAAATCGACAAATTGACTGATGAACTTGGTGTACATGTTCGTCGCTGGTCATTGGCACATGCACTGTCAGTGGGTGATCATCCGCTTGAAATCATGATGGGTGAACAAGGCTATTTACGTCAGTTTGAGAAGATTTCTAAACCAATACTAAAAAGTCTGGTTTCGACGAACTATAAATTGAGCCCAGAAAAAGTTGCTCAATCCAAGTTGCGTATGACCGAGTTGATTAGCGATCTGAATCAGCGTTTGGTTGATAATCAAGGACGTTATATGGTTGGCGATCGTCTTGGTTTAGCGGATATTTCAGTCTGTTCTATTCTTGCACCATTATTGGTGATCAAAGGCACGCCTTGGGAACTCGAGAATGATGATATTGAACAGTTTGATGGTGAACTGAAGCAATATTATGACTATTTATCAGATCTGCCGATTGGGCAATACGTTCAGCGTATTTATGCCACTGAGCGTAATGCTCGTGTCGATTGGCGTGGTTTATAAATCAGTTTTTTTGTGGAAAAGCCCTGATTGATTATAATCGGGGCTTTTTTTATGGGAAAGAAAAGAGAAAAATAGCCAAGAAAGTAAAAAATTATCGGTAAATAAAATTAATTTTTAAAAGAAAATTCGTTTTAAGCAGAAAATATTAGAAATTATTGCCAAATTTACTTTAAAAAAACTGAAAAGAGGGAAATAATTATAAAAAGGCTTTGTTATCTTATGTTTCAGGGTGTGATGGGGATCGAAACGAGTTGTTTAACTATTGGGAGATCAGTTGAACAGTTGCTCAAAAGGTCTTGTTTCGGCTTTGAGACAGAGATAAATCAAAAGTTTATCGGAATCATGTTTGCGTTATCCATGCAGCATTGTCAAAAGTTAAACGAATGTTTTCCCTTGACCCTTAAAAATTACTGAGTGAGCAGTTCCGATAACAACGTAGACGAAGAGTGAGAACTGTAGAATGGAATTGGATCGTTTTGATAAGCAAATACTTGAGATTTTGACCCATGAAGATGTCAATCTGAATGAATTATCAGAGCGCATAAATCTTTCGGTCAGTTCAGTGCATCGTAGGATAAAAAACTTAATCGAATCCCAAGTGATGGGACAGCTCAAACGAGAAATTAATTTTAATAAACTCGGTTTTAGCTTACATATTCTTTTGCAGGTTTCCTTGAGCAAACACGACAGTGAAACTTTTGATAAATTCCTACAAGAAATTGAAGATATTCCAGAAGTGACCAATGCCTTTTTAGTGACAGGGCAGAGTGCAGATTTTATTTTGGAATTGGTGGCACGTAATATGGATGACTATAGTGAAATTCTATTACGCCGTATTGGTAAGATTGATAGCGTGGTTGCGCTTCATTCCAGCTTCGTGATCAAAGAATATAACGTATTTAACTGCTATAAACTTTTGAATAAGCTATAAAAAAATGCATCTAAAAGATGCATTTTTTTATTATCTTAAAGAATTAAGCATCAAGCTGAGCTAAAACTTCTTCAGAGAATTCAACGTTGGTATAAACGTTTTGAACATCATCAAGATCTTCAAGCATATCAATCATTTTCATGATTTGTTTAGCCTGATCGATATCAGTGATTTCAGCTTTAGTTGATGGGCTCATTACAACTTCAGCATTGTCAGATTTTAAACCTGCTGCTGTAAGTGCATCTTGAACATCACCAAAGCTTTCAGGGCTGGTAATGACTAAGATACTATCTTCATCTATCTCGATGTCGTCAGCACCTGCTTCCAAAGCAACATCCATCACCTTGTCTTCTAAAGAAACATCCTCAAAAGAAATTTCGCCACGCTTGGTAAACAAGTATGCAACTGAACCATTGGTCCCCAAGTTACCATTGGTTTTAGAGAAGCAATGACGAACATCTGGAACAGTACGGTTTAAGTTGTCAGTCATAGTTTCAACGATAACTGCAACACCACCAACACCATAACCTTCGTAGGTTACTTCTTTTAAATCATCATTGTCTTCGCCACCAGCACCACGTTGGATTGCACGGTTGATGGTATCGCGCGTCATATTCACTGAAAGTGCTTTTTCAACAACAGCACGTAAACGAGGGTTACTTGCTGCGTCTGGACCGCCTAATCTTGCTGCGGTTACGATCTCACGGATGTATTTAGTAAAAACTTTACCGCGACTTGCATCTTGTTTAGCTTTACGATGCTTAATATTGGCCCATTTAGAATGACCCGCCATGGAAGTAACTCCAAAAATAAAACTTAAAAAAAGTGCTGGAATATTAGCATAGCGATGGTTTTGTTGAAAACTAGCATCGCTCATATTCAAACTTTAAAATCTTGATCAAGCGTCAAAGATTGACCAAATAGGTGGGATCAATTAGCTAATTTTTACGTCTATGTCGTATTCCGCATAAAGCGCTTTGATCTTTTCCAGATCTGATTGTAAATCGCTTGGATAAATTTTCCCTAGAATGCCGCCTTGCTTGGTACGTGCATTGGCATACATCAAAATGATTGGCACATCGGCTGCTTTGGCGATATGCCAAAAACCAGTGCGAATGGGTTTGCGTTCTTCACCATCCTTGGCACGCGTTGCTTCAGGCGCAATCACGAGATTAAAGCTGTCATTCTGATTAAACAGCTCAACCATTTGTGTCACGATATCTTTGTTGGCTTTACGGTCGACAGGAATACCACCTAAGCGTTCTAAGATTGGCTTTAAGGGACCTTTGAATAATTCTTTCTTGATCAAGGTATGAATCTTTAACTCTAAAATTTCAAATAAAGCGAGAGAAAGAATGGTATCTAAGTTGGAGGTATGCTCGAAGCCAATAATGACTTGTTTTTTTTCTAAAATACTTGGGTCAACGTTATATTCCCAACCCGTTGCTTTAAAAATAGATTTTCCTAAAAATTTTTTCATGTTTATCATCATAGGCATTGAGTGGCAGAAGTGTAATACGAGTTTTCAGGAAAATACATATCCATTTTAATGATTCGGTTACCTTTCTTGAAACGTTGAAGTTACGTAGTCAGAGTGATGAATCAAATATCCGTAATCTTGCACTACATATGATATGGATTAATCATGAAAACCCCAGATAAAACTTTTGATGCAAGTGATGTTGCAGATGGCTATGCTTTGGCTTATAAGCAGGTTGCAGATCTAGCAGCAATGATTGGTGCTGTATGGCATATATGCGACAAGAATATTGAGTATGTGGGTAAGGTCTACGATTTACCTGATTCTGTCAATGGGAGTAAAACTACTGACCCAACGGCAGGAACCCTGTGAAGTATAAATACAACCATCGGGAAGTCCTTGCTCCTGCAGGGTAATTTTAATTAAAGGAAAACTTAAAAGCAATTTTATTTTTAAATGTAAATTATTATTTAGCAATTTAAAATAAAATATATAAATAATATTAACTATTAGTTGTTTTAATTTATATGATTAGATCCTTTAAATTTATTTTGATTGGGATATTTATCGTTGAGTTATAAAAAAGATTAATATAATGGTGACAAAATATTTAAAGTGTGTGGTGTGACTCATTAATTCTAATAAAGTGAGTGGTGGTTGTATATTGAGATACAATTAATGATTTGTAATTTAGCTTTTAATAAGCAATTTTATATAAGTCGAAAATGACAAATAAAATTACTAAAAATCATTGAGGATAATAAAAATGGCAGCAATAACTAAAGCAATTATTGGGGAAGATATCTCAGGACAGTTAAAGGAAGAATGTAGTGCACATTTGGATTCTTTAATGGCTCTTGCAGATGCCAAAGCTGAGTATTTTTCAGAAAAAATAAAAACTGATTTATTAGGTGCGGGTGTAGGTACTGATAAAACATTCCCTATATCAACAATACAATCCTTCATTTATCAGACCAAAGCATATACATCAGATGATGCTAAAAATATTAGTAATGTCATTAATGAATCTATTAATGGATTTATAGATGGGAACAATAAATCAGCAGTAAACACACTAGTTTCAGGCTTTGTAAATACTTTATTCGGATCTTCTGTGGGAGCTGAGCAAAAAATTCTTAGGTATTGTGCGATTCTAGAAGGCGTTTCAATGATTCGACTAGATTTTGCTGGCTGGTCTCGTTCAGTAAGTGCATCAGCAATAAAATCAAAATGCGATAAGGTTAGTGCTTTTGTACTTTATAGATCTATAGTGGATATGAGCAAAGTATCTTTGAACGACTTTATTTCAGTTTATCAAGATACGGTAAGGGCAGAAAATAAAGATATCGATGCGGCAGGTGTGATAAAGAAATGCCAAGAATTATATTATGTTTTTAACCCATCTAAAAAACCTGTATTGGGAGCTTTGGCTGAATTTGAAACGCTCGCTATTAAAGAAGTAGAATTTGTGCCTACAATTGGATATGAAAACTTTGACGTATTTACTAAAAACGTCACTTCTCTTTAACTCCTAATAATTTAATAAATAAAAGAGAAAATCTATGCCAAATAAAGCATATCTTATTGTTTATGATGGGAAGAATATCCTCATAGGACAAGGTGGAAAGTCGGGCTCTAAGAAAGTGGAGCGTCAGGGTTATCATCTACCTGGCGGTTCATTTGAAACTGACCCTATTAATGCTGTTATTCGGGAACTGAAAGAAGAAACAGGTATTGATTTAAACAAGTCTCAAATAGAGGAGGAGGCAATTCAAATTAGTGATTCTGGTTTTACAATCAATTTTTATATAGCTAATGTTGATAGTGTTGAAACTCTTGTAGATGATTTTGAAAGACCGGATGTGACTAATCCATACGATGAGCCTTTTGAAAGCTTATTGAGCTTGATATCGAAAAATTCATGGGAAAATGAAAATTTCTGTGCAAAGTTCAATACAGACTGGTTTAAATTAGGATTGACTGCAGCAAAAGATAGAATTGATCCTCAATAAGTAATAAACCTCCTTCGGGAGGTTTTGTTTCACCCTGCCAATGATTGGTTTTTTATGTACACAACTGAGTGGAGTAGCGCGTAGTTCGTCACCTGAACCAATAAAGGGCTAATATAAAGAAATTTGAGTGAATGGTAATCGCACATGAATTAATGAAGGACTTTCTACATAGAATTCAGGTTTCTAAAGTTAAAAAAACTTTGTTTATTGTACAAAGCTATGATAGGTTTAAATCTGTTTAAGTTATGATCAAGTGAAAATTAATGTGCAGTTTATTAAGTAAAACTAACATTACCACCACCACAACCTCAAAAGAAGGCTGTGTGTGATTTTTTATTGATGTGACTTAATAAGATAACCAAACCCAGTCAATATCGGCTGGGTTAATTTTTTCTCGGCTGATTATTGCATGCTAAGAGAAAGATTATGGAAAAACAAAGTTATAGATCAAAATCAGCATTACTAGTAATAGATATGCAAAATGGATTATTTAGAGGGCAGTCCATTCCGCACAATGCTCAAATCGTACTTTCTAACATTCTTAAACTTATTGAATATCAACGCTCAAATGGAATGCCTATTATTTTCATACGTCATGTTGGGGAACGCGATACACCATTAGATCCAGATGGTATAAATACACAATTGATCGAAGAATTGCACTTAGATCCGCATAAGGATCTAGTCATAGATAAAAAGTATCCTAGTTGTTTTAAAGGTACTTTTTTAAAAGAATTATTAGACAAACTTGATGTTAATGAAGTCATAATTACTGGAATGAAAACTGAGTATTGTATTGATACTACTGTTAGGGCTGCTTCAGAGTATGGATATAATGTGGTTTTAGTCTCTGACGGACATACTACATTTGATTCAGAATCTTTAAATGCACAACAAATGATCAGTCATCATAACCAAGTTTTAAGAAATGCATTTGCTAAAGTTAAAACACTAGTGGAATACGCAACTTAAATTTGATCAAAATAAAATTACGAATTTCATTAAGTTCTTTGTTAGCCGGGTTTAATTCGATATATAAAAGCCCCGCTAACATACTAGTTTTTACGATTACTAATAAATAAAAAAAACCATCTCGGTGGTTTTTTTAATGGGTGAGATTGATGGACACCCCAAAATATTTCGAACTCACAAGAAAGCGTGAGTATAAATCAAAGCCAAGAAATACGCCGTAGCCTAAAGCCAATTAAGCCTACCTAGACACTTTTGAAGCTGTGGAACGTGCTCTACAGATCTTTGAGATTAAGTACGAAAAGTTGTTCCAGTATAAATCTACAAAACACTGGCGTTATGACTTTCACCTTATTGAGCAAAGGATCTTAATAGAGATTTCTGGTGGACCGTGGTCTAGTGGTCGTAAAGGCAAATTGGCTTTCAACGCATGGAGCCTGGATAAATATGATCAGGCTTGGGAAAAGGGCTATACCGTTATCAGGAACGAATCATCTATTGTTGGTGAACTGGATGTCGAGGTGGCATTCGGTACCCAAGGCGGCTCTACTGTGAATATTCCATTCTGAAATGACTTAGACGGTGAGTCTGAAGTCCTATTAGATAGTCAGGCTTTAACCGTGAATAACATTGCAGCGGGACAGGATATTCATTAAAACCGAAGCTCAGAAGATCCAAGAGGATGCAGATAAAGATAAGGCCATTATCCTGGGAAAGTCATTGAACTCTACAAGTACCAAAAAACGTACGCATCGAAATCGCCGCACGAAATCGAACAAATCAAATTCTTAGGTGGTTAAATTCAAGAGCCGCCTGAATCTTCCTATGCGGCTGAATCAATCTTACTGGCTTTTAGTACGATTTGCAGATCTAGACGATATGAACAGGGTATGCCGTTATCGATGATCAGCAGAGTATTAACGTTTATGCCAAGCATAATGATCCGCCTGTCCACATATCTTTAATGATTGTATCTTTGCTTTGGATGATTTGTTCATCGATGAAGCCTATAAAAAGTTAAAGACTAAAAATGCTGTTGGTCGGGCAAAATAGTACTTTTATCGTGATGTGGTTCACATATTTTTTAGATTAACTGACAATTCTTGTAAATTCCAAAAGGTTGAAAAATATGGAAGTAGTTAAATTTGTTAAGAGCTTTAATACAGTAGGATCTTATCTAGCACTTGCGAGCCTTTTGCTAGCCACGCTTATTTTGTATTTCTATTTTATTAATCCTTAACTTTAATGATTAGTTCTTACTTGCTATCTTCGGGTGGTTTTTTGATTTCTTTAATTCATACAAGAAATATTTAAATAACTAAGGCTTTTTAACCCTTACTTATCTGATTTCACACAATTTTATTTAAAAAAGTTTATAATGGATGCTCAATTATAAAAAAGGAAAATAACGTGAAAAAGCTAATTTTAGGGGCATTATTTAGTATTCCTACATTAACAAGTGCATTTCCACTTTGTGCTTATAATTTAGATGCTACGCCTTCAGAAATTTCTAACTATATTCTTGGGGGCAGAGTTCCTGAAAAATTTCCAATATTAGATGGCCAGAGTTATGGCTATAAAGTTTTAGCTAGAAACAATACTTCAAATGATTCTAAATTATATGTTGCTGGAAGTTCAAAATTTATAAATGATATCGTTGCTTGGAATAATGCAGACAATTCAAAAGAAGCTGACCTTCAAGGGGATGTTGTATTGCAAGATAGCGGCGTGTATGCATTTGAATATAAAATTAACAGTTTTCCTTATTCAACCTTGAGTTCAAACTCTAAATTAAGTTTAGGATCTATGATTGTTGGAACTTCTAACAATCGCAAAAGTGTTCACATTATTACAACTTTATCAAATGCATCACCATCAACAGGGTTTCAATTTAAGATTGAGATTATTGATAAGGAAGCATCAACTTACTATCCCTTTGTTTATAACTTCCCTTATGAGCTAACGAATTTTAGATATGGCTTGTACTTCAATCAGGATACTAAACAAATAGGTTTAATTTTTAATGGAGTAAATAAGGGGTATCTAAGAACTTTAACCAGTAAAATTGACTCTTTAGGTATCATCTTACAAGGTGAAAGTAATGGTGGAAACAGTATTGATGGCACTATTGGTAAAACTATTTCTGGTGGCTTAGTAACTGATAAAACACAGCTCAAGTATTTCTACCCTGTAACTACAAAGGATATTTGTGGGAATAGACTTAGGTAATTGATCCTCATATTGTGTTTTTAAAATTTCAAATTATTTGATAGAAGAGCATCTTAGGACGCTTTTTTATTCCCTTAAATTTCTAGTTTTTCACGAAAAAGTAAAATAAAATATTTGAAAGTAAGGGGGAATAAATGAATAAACTAATTTTATTAGCAATTTTAATGCGGTTTTTGCGGCATGTCCTGAAACTCCAAGAGCTAGGCGGTGGAAAGCAAAATCTCCACCTCCGATGCCAGACGTACATTCTCTAGGATAATTATCGTGATTAAATTAGAAGTTATTGAACCGTCCAAAGGTCAACCAATTAAGACAATATACTTTTCAGATGAACAAGGCTGGTGCTTTCGGGTTGCCAACTTCCTTGGGGAAAAATTAGTTTTAGATGAGTTAAAAGAATTCTCAGATTCACAGCAAATTGCTAGTGAAACTTTATTTAATTCCTATTATGAAATAATAGCTTATAAAAATTATTTGAAAGATTCGTCAGGTAAGATAATCGGAGCTGAAGATTTTGAAATGATCGATGGGCAACTTAAAAAGTTGAATAGCATATTTTTTGAAATTATCAATGAAGATAATAATTATATGAAACAGAAATGGCATAACAACTTTGGTGAGTTGGTTTATACACTTGAAACAAGTGATAAATTTGATTTTAGATATGTTAAGCCAAATGGTGAAGTGGTTGATTACGATGAACTATACGATTTCTTACAAGCTTATAAACCCAGAGAGTATATTGAAATTAGAAATGAATATCTAAAGAAAATCATTAAAGAAAAAACTTAACTTAATAAAAAGCCCATTGAGGCTTTTTGCCACCTAATTTGGCGCCAAAAAGGTGGCTTAGAAAAAATTAAACCACTTATATAGAGAGCTAATTAGCTATGAATTACCAAACTGGGGAAATGATCGAACTTGGTGATTATGTTGAACTAAGTGGGGACATGACAGGAGTGATAGTTATAATTGTTGAAGACTCTCAATACTCAAAATTATATCATAAAGAGGAATGGGATTATTTAGAGAGTGGATTGTTGATCTTATCAGATCAAGCAGGATTGGTTCATGTTCCTCATGTGTCCGAGAACATAAAATTGATAAGCAAAACGACCTATTATTAGACCGGCATGACTTATATAGTAATTGTAGAAGTATTAAGAATGCACATTGGAGTTATGGCTCTTGGGATGGTCATATTAAGCAGTACAATATAGTTCAGGACAAGCTTAAAACTTTGGCAACTCAAGCCGTTATTGAAGGGGCTAATGTATCAACTTATGTTAGGAAATAGTCTGTGGCGAAACCTCCAATACAACCACTTCCAAAAGGATAAAGAAATGATTGACGTAACGATTAATGAAGCAACAGATTATGACCCTATAAAAAAGGTGCATTTCTCAGATTCGACAGGTAACTGCTTTAGAACATCTTTTTTTAACAAAGATGGGAAATTCATTTTTGAAAGGATTGAAGAGATTCAACTTTTCAATAATGGTGTGCAGAGTACTTGTCTTTTTGCAGGAGAGAATTATGAACTTGTTGCTTATCGTGAATATTTTCGATCTGAAACCAGTAAAGGTACTCAAGATTTTCACCGCCTAGATGGTGGTGAATTTAAGCAGATTAATTCTTCAAATTATGAAACTTCGGATGATTCTTATTACTCAAAAATGTCATGGTTTGATATTCATGGTGAGCTTTGTTATTACAATGAGTCAAACAGAAGTGGAACAGATTTCTTTGATCCTTTAGGGAATGTAATAGAGAATCTGGACGAATACTTGTTATCTAAAGGTTTTGAGTCACTGGATACCATTACAGACAAATTACTAAACACCTAATTTAGAAATCAAATAAAAAAGCCCTAGAGGATTTTTTATTTCTTGTCATTCTTCCTATATTCAAACTCAACAGTATTTTTCTCACCTAAGTCAGAAGTGTGAGGAGGTTCAACCACAACACTTACTTTAGGGTTACTAAGGATAATTAGATCATTTTTGACAGCATCTATGTCATCAATACCGCTTCTTGTAATAATCTTGACGTTTCTTGTGGAGTAGGAAGATCATTACCGAGCCGAAGTAGATAGCAATTCATAAATTAAACTTAATCCAATCAAGGCCACCTTTCGGGGGAATTCCGCTTAATTTCTAGTTTTTCACTAAAAAGTAAAATAAACTATTTGAAAATAATGGGGATTAGTTCAAACCATGGATAAGAAAGTTTATCATTTATTAGGGAATTTACACGATGCTAGGTTGTATGGCTTCTTATTGGATGTAGATCCACAGACATTCAGTTTGAATGTTCTCCTTTATGTTCATATTTTTTCAACTTTTGAAGATGAAAAGTATTCATTGGAGAAAGCATTAGTTGTTTTTGAAAAAGCATCAATTCATAAATTTAGTATTACAAACGACTTGAGTGGTGGGCAATTTTATATTGTTGATTGTATTGTAAAAGATTTTGGAAATGAAGAGTTTAAGTTCATTTTCACTTTTAATGATCCTTCAATAGAACTGATTTTGATTGCTGAGAATATGAGTATTAAAACTTCAGGTATAGTAGAAGAAAAAGATGAGCAGCTCTTGCCTACGAATTGGCTTAAACTGTTAGAGCATATAAATGCAGAAACTTTATTAGAGCAGATAGAGGTAAAATTCAAAAACATCACTTTAGGCAATAACTATACTCTTGCTGAAGAAGACTATGCTGATACAAGTTATTGGTATTTTGATGAAACTCAACCAGACTCTAATTTAACTGAAGAAGAATGGGCGAAACAGGAAATTCGTTTTTTTGAAACATGTGGATGGCTTTCAGTAGATCAGGAAGAAGCGATTCAAGCGATCAAAGAAAAAAGGAAGATGGCTAACAGATTTAGCAATCCTTTAGACATACCCGTTCTATATCTAAATTGTTATTCGACAGGGTATAGCTATTTAAAACCTCAGGCATATTTATTCTACACACCTACTATTATGAAATACTTTTTAAGTGATACTGAGATATTTTATTCAAACAGTTTCACATCATGGCTTAATCGTTTAATTTGGGCCGATACATCTGAGAATGTTACAGAGTTATTGCAATGTTTTAGTAAAGATCAAGTTTTAATACTAAAGGAATTTTTACTTTATGCTGAACAATCTAATATTGGAAATGAAGAATTCAATAAGGCATTAGATAATCTTAAGTTAATTAGGGGTATCTAATTTAAATTATCATAAAAAGGTAAAGATGTTGCTAGAATTAATAATGAATAAAATCACACTGGAATATCTTAAAAAAACATTTCCTCTTTATAATATGGATGGCTCTTATTTATTATTGGAATGTGATTTTTATGATACTCATTATAGATATTTTGACCAAATTGATGATGATTATTTATCTGCAATAGAAATGTCGGCAGAAGATCTAATCCTTGAATTTGGTTTTGATTGGCCTACTTTTTACGTAAAAGCTGGATTAGAAGCGGCTCGTTCGCGTAGTAGGCCCGAAGAAGGTATTAAAACATGGGAAGATGTTAGTTATGAATATCTATATTACTTTAGCGATTCATGTAGTTTCTTAGACTCTAACGGGTTTAAATTTTTTTTACCTGCTGCTATTTATCACTATCTAACAACAGATGAAAATAAAGCTTTTCTGGATAGCTTTGTTTTTAGATTACAAACACGATGGGACGAAGATAATCATGTTTTCAGTGATGATCAAAAACAATTTATTAAAGAGTTTTCAAGAGCAAATAGTTAACTCAAAAGAAAAGACCCGAGGGGCTTTTTTCACACCAAGAATTTACCGCGCCTTTAGGCGCTTTTTTATGAACAGACATGGGCTTATTTAGCCTTTGCTGCTGGGGCTAATGTTTGTCCTGGTAATTGCATTATTTTTTGTCGATATGCCACGTGAGAATAGCAACTTGATCAATACAGCATCAGGTTTTATTGCTGGAGCAATGACAACGGCCTTTGGTTTCTACTTCGGTAGTTCTGAGCAAGAAAAGAAAAAGATAAAGATAGTTAGACATCGCAATCTATAAATAGCCGCTTTCGGATGGTTTTGTTCAGATTTAATTTTCTATCATATTCTAAATATATTATTTGATTTCAACGCTCTATATTTCACAAAAAACTAGTGTTAAAAATAAAGGAGTCATTAAAATGACCATTAATTTAATTGTTAGGAATAATTATGAGTACTATAACAACAGTAGAAAGTATTGCCGAATTAAAACAAATTCAAAGTCCAGTTAATGGACGGACCGTGCATGTAAAATCATACATTTTGAGTAAAAATGTTGGTGGTGGATTGTTTACATATGATGGATCGAAATCAAATATTAATGATGGTGGTGTTGTCATAAATGGGTGGTGTCGAGTATCTATTGAGCAATCATTACGTCCTGAATGGTTTGGTTGCATAGCAAATGGGGTGGACTCAGATAATAACGGGCTTGATTTACTTACTGCTTATGCAAAAGAAAATAATCGTGCTATTTATCTTGGCGATAGCAAGCTTAAATTAACCCGACAATGGTTAATTGATTTTCCAATTGTTATGAGCGGGGATGGTGGTTTTGGCTATTCGGCAGCAAATTACACAGGTGACAGACATGGAGGTTGTGTAATTAACTCCTCCGTAGTAAATGATTATGCAATAAAAATATCTCCTACAGCTTATCGATTTGGTCTTAATATTTCTAATTTCACGCTATTAGGTGATGCAACTGGTTTTGGATTAAGGATTCATAACATTGGATGGAATGCATCAGTTAGTAATATTACTTGTGATAATTTTAAAGGTAGAAATCTGTCGTTAGGGTACAATCAAGACATTCATTTTTATAATATAACTTGTGTTAGATCCAAGAATACACCGGATAACCCTTCTTTGCACTTTGATGCTGATGCAAATTATGTGTATTTTCATGGTTGCCGGTTTGAAAATGCCAACTACCTTATAAATACAGATGTCGCTTGGCAAGTACATTTTGATCATTGCCATTTTGAAGTTGGTTATTATAATAATGCTCTAGGCCTAGAGAACGAATATAGATATACAGATGTAGAGTGTATAAGATCAAAAGGAAAATGGGTCAACTTTAATAATTGTACTTTTGTGCCAATTCCAAGCCAAGTTCTAATGAATTTAACAGGAAAAAGTATTGCTAACATCCCATTTTTTATGGACTTTAGCTGTACGGTATCTAATCTTAAACTTTGCGATATGATTAATCCTAGTGATGATGTGAGCAAGGGAGGAATTAAGTTTTTAAAATCTGTTGGATCTCGTAGCCGGAATAAAATAATTGGTGGGAATTATACTGAACTAGATTCCAGAACCCCAACTATTGTAGCTGACCATCTTGATATCAGCACAGAATGTCTACTTCATTTTAGGAAACAAGATACTCTTGATTTCTTCGGACTAGCAATAAATGTAGGGAGCCTAGTTGGATGTACAATAGCTAAAGATGCAGATACAGTTAAAAAAACCAATGGTTATTTGCAGTTTACCTATATTCCATCTGGTTTTAAGGCAGCTGGCAATACATACGACTTAGATGACAGAATTTTTAAGTTCTTCAATGAGGCATGTATTGTTTCTGAAAATCAGACAGATTGGCATGATTTTTCAGGCTCTGTGAATATAAATATGGCCGAAGTCCACCCACAGCGGGGATTACGCTCAAATATAGCTGCTTCTACCATTCTGAATTTATTGGAAGTTCCATTTGGTCGAGAGATACCAGTCTTCTTTAATGCGGGATCTGGTACTGTTAAATTTGTGCCTAATTATCTAATTACTAGGACTGCAAACGACTTAAATGCACAAGCTTTTTCCACGCATCTTTTCAAAAAGATAGGTGCAACAGTAAACCAAATTTCATAAGTAAGAACCCTCCATGATAGGAGGGTTCTTTTATTTCATGATTTTCATTTTTAGCATCAGTTTTGTTCTTTCTGAACATGAATTTAGTTTATTTGCTACATATCATAATATTGTTATTAATAACTTTTTATGATGTAAAAAAGAGTGATTACCAGTAGGTAGATGACTTAAAACAAACCAAGACCTTCTAGGGGCTTTTTTATTATCTAAAGGAAAGTAAAAATTAATCCACCGATGCAGACGCTCAGTGATTTCATTGGTTATTAATACCTGCATTTTTTGTTTTTACTTTGTAGCCCAGAGCATATGATTAAAACTAATGTCTCAATCAGTGTTTGCTAGCAGTGTGTTTAGCCGTAATTTATCATCTAAATTTCTAATAAATATTTTAAATAATAACTAAACTTATTGTTCTATTTAAATATTATTTATTTCACAAGAATCTAATGTTAAAAATTAAAAGAGTCAGTATAACGATCATTTATTCAATTATTAGGAAATATTATGGGTGCTATAACAACAGTAGAGAGTATTGTAGAGTTAACAGAAATCCAAACACCAGTAAATGGGCAGACAGTGTACGTGAAATCATACATAGTGAGTAAAAGTGTTGGCGGTGGGTTATTTACATACTACTCTGCTGATGCAACGAAAAACGATTATGGCTTAATTGTAAATGGTTGGAATAGAGCTTTCAAAGAAAACTACACTGTTGAAGATTTTTGGTGGTGTTTGTGATTATAGCTTTGATACTAAAATTGGAACAGATAATATTCAAGCAGTGAATAGATCACTTGCAGCATTGAATTATTGTGTAATCACTGGAAATTGTGCCGTATCAGATGTTATATACTTAAAAACAGATCAATCACTACTCAAAGCAAATGAAAATAGCGTTATTGTGAAAACAACAAATAAAAAGGGTGTTGGTGGCAATTTGGCACCAAGTCGCAATAATATAACAGACTCTTATGCTGTTGACGCTTGCGTGATTCTTACGCATACAAATAATGCATACACAACTAATGTCAAACTAGACATTAACTTATCTGCAAGAAATCCATCTGCTGACAGTATTGCTGTTTATGCACCTCGCTTTTACTTCTGTAACTTTACAAACAAAGTCTTTGGTTTTGGTACAGGGGTTCAGGTGTATGATGGTTTTAATTCTGTGGTGGGTGTTAAAGTCATCGGTTCGTGTTATGGCTTTAGATGGTTATCTGATGGTTCTGGTAATATGACAGGAACATCCATTGATTTTTCAAATAGTTGGGTTTTATTTAATACATCGTATAATCAACCGGTTAAGGGTTTTGATTTATACCAACTTTGGTATACGTTTGGTTCAAATATTGCCGTAGATAATGGTACACGAGCAGATGGGGCAGCTATAATTGGCTACAAGTTCTACAACTGCAAGTCTATAGAATTTTCTGCGGTTGGTGCTGAAAACAACAGAGGGTGTATTGTTAAATCTGAGTTTTCAAACGTCGAGTTTCATGGATTAAAGACAGCCACAATTTATGGCGGTGATTTCACGTCGGAAGTTGGTTTTTTTGAAGTGTTGCAAGGTACATTAACACTAAGCAATGGAAATCTAAATGATATCGTTGGTGTTGGTAATATGTATGCTGAGATTCTAGGCGAAGCAGGTATTATCACCTATAACAACACGCAGCCTGTATCAAATGGATCGAAAAAGGCTTTTGGTAATAACGCATTACGTTCTATAAATAGCGGTGTTAGTGATCGTGTCTACACTGCTCAAGATGTGTATCAGACAAAAGAAGGAATAATTAAAAAGCAAACTTTTGCAGCTCAAGCATATCAAGGATTGTTTAAATTATTCACAACATCAAGCATTTCATTATTACTTACAGTTAATGTAAAGACAGCAAGTGGAACAATTAACAGCAAGTTCAATATTATTTTTTCAGGCAGTTATAGTAAGGTTGCTAATATAACATCTTTATCAACATCTGAAACATTAACACTCAGTCTTGATATTTCTGCAAATGGTAACGTATTTTCAAACTGCTCTAGCGCAGGAAATTTATCATTTACCATAGAATGTTATGATACCTACTTGTTTGGTTCTGCTGAGAATTTTATAAGTATCTACTGATAAAAAATCACGTAAATAACATCTCTGAAATGCAACTATTAATGGATTCCCTAGCATTGGTTTCAAAGTTGTAGCGAAATCATTTTAAAGTTTTATTTGATCCTAAAACAATATCTTCAACCTCATTCATAGCTGCTCGAAGCTTCTTATCACTAATTTGCACATAACCTGCAGTGACATCATTTTGGTCTTCGTTCTTATGATTCAGAAGCTTTTTAATTGTATATTTCCCATAGTCCAGGCTTTCGGCAATAGATCCATAAGTACGGCGTAGATCGTGGAAAGTGAACTGTATGCCGCAGGTTTTATTGATTTTGGCCCTAACTTTAGAAAGATTGGTAATGTGGCCAGATTGAGATTTAGCAGAAGGGAAAACCCACTCTGATGTAACTTGCTTTCTACGCTTCTTCATTATTTCCCAAAGGAAATCACCCATAGGGAGGGTATGGGGTTCATTGTTCTTTGGATCTATTGAGGTGATGTACCCATACTTTAAATCTACAGTTGACCAAGCAAGAGACTCACATTCCTCTCGTCTAAAGCCAGTCAGTATTAACGTGATGAGAAAGTCTTTGTTGGTCTCAAGTTGCTGTCCACGATCTTCAAAATTTAATACAGCATTGATCCAATGTGGCAATTTATCTTCATTTATATATGAGCTACGTCTGCGAATCTTATTCCATGATTTTTTAGCTGTTAAAGTTTTAACAGGGTTGAGGGGGGGGATGATAGGTTGTTCATCATCATCAAGATAGTGCTCGATCGAAAAGTTATAAATAGCTCTAAAGACGCGCATACACATATTAGCCTGAGCTTTACTGTTAACCGATAGATCCTTATGTTTTTCTTGGACCATGGTTCTTGTAATGTCTTTGAGCTTCGTGTCCTTCCAGTCTTTTAGATAGCCATTAACCACATCACTATAATCATCTAGCGTACGTGGCTTTAGAGTGCGTTCTCCGATATAGACAAGATAAGCATCATTTAAAGTAGGTTGTGATTTTTCAATATCAAAAATTAATTTAGCATCTGCAATCTTCTTTTTTTTCTTATCAATAGGCTTTATACCCATTGTCATGTCTAAAAGGGCTTCTTGAGCCAATACTCTTGCCTGAGTCAGAGTTATTTGACCATGTATACCCAGAGTAGACCGAGTAGACCTGCCATTAACCTTTTTCTCAACGATATAAGTTTTGTAAGAGGTGTTAACACGCACAGCAAAGCCAATTAATTCACTATCACGATAAATCGCAGGAATTAATTCGAGTTGATCAATAAATGACTTAGTGAGCTTTACTCTGTTTGCAGACATGAGCTAGAATCCGCTAGGTTTCACGACATTTAGCATCATATTACAATATTATCTGCGGTCTACTATAGGTCTACTCAAGAAAAAACTTGTAATTAAAAATGATTTTCGCTAATATTGGAATCAAGCTGAATTGTAGAGAATACAAGCAGTTATAAAGTTTAGGGCCTATAGCTCAGTTGGTTAGAGCAGCGGACTCATAATCCGTTGGTCGACAGTTCAAGTCTGTCTGGGCCCACCATATATCAAACCCTCTAAACCATGAGTTTAGAGGGTTTTTCAATGGGAAAAATAAGAAAAACAGTTTAGACCAACGGTCTATTTTAAGGTCCATCAGTTCAAAAATCCGATGGACCTATTTCAAGCTATTCATATTTTACGCTTTCAATCACTTATGTCTTCAACTCGATATATGATGAAAATGGATTTTCAATAATATAGGCGTAAAATAGAAGATAACATGTTGAAGGCTAGATTGTACTTCATAAAATACTCGTATTAGAAATCCCAAGTATGATTCTTGTCAGCCAATGCTGCTTGCGTAGCTTCTACACTAGTCAGATCTTTAAAAGGTGAGGATGTAGCAAGTTGGTTTATACTATTTAAACCTAATGCCAATTCTTCCATATTATTTTTAGCAATTGCTTCATCTACAATACAAAATAATTTTTCAAAGTTTTTCTTTCTTTCGTCAAAAGACTTCTCAAGATAATGCAAAATAATATCTTTTTGATCCTGAATTTTTTTTACAGCAATGTCTCTTTCAGCTTCGATTTGTTTCCTTGCTGTTTTTTGTACTTCAGTAAATTTAGCAACTTCACCAGCTATAGAAACAAAATTATTCACTGCTTCTAAGGCTTCTTTAGGATTTGCAGTTGCTAAACCTTGTGCAACTCCGAGTAATCCCTTATGCAGATTTTTTTCAAATTTTTCACCATTATCTTTCAAACTTTGTGGACTTATGGCTTTCATCTCTTCCAAAGCTAGGTTGTTTTCCTTTTCTGAATTATCTTTGCGTACAAAATTATTTGCTACATCGCTAAGTTTTTCGCTTGCGACATCTTTAAATTTTTTTGTGCTCTCTTCAACTAAATTATTTGTGGTTGTTTTTACGGTATCTTTACTTTGTTCTAAAAGTTCATTCAAAGTTTCTTTGGACTTTTGCTTGAAGTTAGATATAAGTTCATCTAAAAAATCTTTTGTTTTAGCCATTATTAGTTAACTCCTTATTTAGTATTCTATATGTATTAGCTATTATTTTAGCGCTCTCGCTTGAAGCACAGCCATCTTCATCAAGTAGAGGTGTATTTGCAAGCTCACTCATTGACTTAATTAATAAACCCGACTCTTGAAAAATACTATTATAATACCTATCAGAAATATCATAGTTAATAGTTAATGGTTCCATAAAGTCTAACTGATAAAGTATTACTTCCTCTAGCTTAGAGGTAACAAAGTTAAGCTCAGTTGTTCTCTTATTAATACCTTCGAGTAACACCCATAACTTTTCTATATTAGCAATCTCTGCTTCTATAGAAGCTTGATATTCCTTTGCTTCAGTGAGCTTTCGTGAGTAATGGGTAGAAGCTAAAAGACCAGCAGCTAATAATCCAACACCAGCCGTCGCGCCAGCCGTTATACTCGTTAACACGGTAGCTCCTGCTGCCATACCACCACCACCTGCAGCTATTGAACCTCCTCCTAACCAAGCTAATGTTGCATTCGTTGCTGCTACTCCACTCAAAGAACTAATTGCTGTTCCAGTCGAGGCTGTGGCAAAAGCAGTTACTGCACTTGTTACTAATGCTGGCGTTCCCATTGCTGCTGCAGTACCTAAAGCTCCTACAGTTGCAGTGCTTTTAAGTGCTTTTGATGCAGCCATATCAATTTTTTCCATTTTTTCTATGGATTGAGCATCTAATCCAATTTCGCCTAAAACTTCATATTCTTTTATTTTATTTTCTTGTTGCATATCCTTAAGTAACCCTAAAAATCTGCCAATCGTTTTATGTAAAGTTACAACGCGATTTTCCCCAAACGCCTCAATATTCAAATTGAGTTTTTTTCTTTTATTTTCAGTGACTTCTCGTGCTGATTCATAATACAGTTCACAGCATTCTTTAATATTCTTTGTGCTTTCTCTATCTTGATACCCCTGAATACCTGTTGCAACTTTACTTACTTTCTTTAATCCCGATAAAAAACCTGCTTCATTTTTATCATTATCTTTAGTTTCTTCTAACGTCTTTATAGATTCATAATGAGATTTTGCTTGCTTAAATATTTCATTAATATCATTGGCTTCTAAAGATGATTCTTCAATTGGAGATAATTTAGATTTTGGCTCTAATTTTCTTGAGTTGTTTACCTCTGATATTTTTACGCCATTTTTGTATAGGTATTCTCTAAGTATCTGCCCATTCTTATAGAAAACCGTATATTTTCCTTCAAGTTTACCATCCTTATAATTGGTTTTTATATATTTTTCTCCTGTACTATAAAAAACAAGTGTAAGGCCATTTAGTTCATTTTTCTTCCATTGACTTTTTTTGTTTATTTTACCATTACGATAGAAGAATATTTCTTTTCCATATTTTCCTATTTCATTTCTGAAAAAATATTTATGCTTTATAGCTCCATTCTCCCAAAGTTCTTCTCTAAGCTTTTCTTTTTGTTTTGAATTGTAATAGAACCAAATTACCAAAATAACTATAGTAATTATCAATAGAAATCCAGCCAACAATGATATTTGATTGATATTCATAAGCCCTCCGTAAGCTTTTTGATTAAGTATTAAAGAAAAATTTATGACGTTTTTTTAATTTGATAAAGGATAGCACAAATTTTACATCTACTTAGTGATTTTAAAGAAATTGACTTATAAAAAATATAAGAAAAGACGTTTATTTTGGAATTTATTCTTTATTTAATAATTTTTATAAGCTAACTATTTTATTAGAATTTTCAATATAATTTATTTAAGGTTTATGCTGAAATTAGAGAGAAATACTATTTTGACCTTTAAGTTGCTTTTATGTATGTTCATATTTTAAATTGAAGTGAATTAATTTAAATTTTTATAATTTAACTATAGATTTATTAAAATACTTTTTTAATTTTTATTGTGTTAATTTAAGGTGGGAAATAAGGTTTGTTATACTTTTGTTTGGTCTATAAATATGAAAAGTACGATAGATTAATTTTTTGTCATATTTCATTATTTTTGCTATATTATACTTTTTGATTTTATAGATTATTAAAGTGAAAAATATCTTAGCTTTCATCATCATGTTTAGTTTATTAGGATGTGAAAGTTTTGAAGACTATAAGAGTAAAGACTCTAATATTGTTACAGAATTTGATTCTTATATGATTGAGAATGATAATCGAAAAAATATAAGAGATTTGAGTAAAAGCTCTGCTTATATCCGAAAGTCTGAAATGAACTTAAATAAGGAAGAAATGATTGAAAAGTGCAAAAAACTTGTGCTTTCTAATGTAACAAAGAAAAAGACGGTCAGTTTTAATGATAATTTACGCGGTAATTACTACATAAACCAAAAAAGTGGAGATGTGTATATTTACTTAGAGTTCTGCGCCGAAAATGAATTGGGGAATGCACAAGAATTCAAAGGTAAATGTATATTCTCAATAGATGGGCAGACGCAAGTAAATATTTTTGAGTAGGTGAAACCGTATCTGAATAGAATAGTTCATTGAGGTTCTTGTTTTGGTACAGCGTTCATTTCATGCCGGATTGTACTAATATTCTCGTAAATAACTTTACGTAATCTATTGATAGCGCCTAAGGGTCTATGCTCAGGCAGTGAATGCCATGGGGTAAACGAAAGATTTTCGCAAAACCTATTTTGCTCGGGTGTATCAAAAATCTGTTGTGGTATATGAATCGTTGCAACTGGATAAAATGGGGCTTGAGCTTCTTTCCATTCTGTCATTGAATCTTCTACCAGCATTTTATTTGATGTTCTCGGTTGGACCAGAAACTCCATACATGCATCACCTTGTTGTAAGCTATTTCGAAGTGCTTCTCTTAAGAAGTCATGACTTGGCTGGTCTGGTATTACCGTTAAGTTTTGGGAACATAGTCTTGCTGAATATTTCACAACTTGACGGTCAGCGCCTAATCCCAATTGATAGGGCACCATTGACCAGTATCTGGTTTGAATTGGATTGGAAATATTTGAATTACTCGCTTTAATAGCATTCATCGTTCCCTGAAAACCGAGCACAAAAGGGATCCGCAATTTTTTGATCGTACTTCCGCTATTTATATTTTGTATAAAGGATAAATAGCGATCAGGTTTATCTACAAAAAACACAGGATGGTTAATCATAATAAAATCTTGAGTCATTGCTTGATCATCACTTTCCATGATCTTTTTCCCAGTAACACCTAGGATTTTAATTGCCATTCCGCGAGCATCTTTTTTATTGTCAGCTTGGGTGGCATCCCCTGAAGCATTAGAGAACCGAATCCAGGCTGAATATGTTTTATCAGGAATAAAAATTCCCTTCGCTAAGTTTGATGGTAATGATTTTGAGACATGGAATTCTGCTCGAACACAACCATGAGCTTTAGGGTGTGCGTCTCGTAGCACATGACCTGCAGTGTATTGTTTACGGATACTTTGTCCAATTTGCTCAGATATTTGTTCAGCCAAAATGCTTTCATTTGGCTGTAACTTTTCACCTAATGCTGTATCAATGCTTGGAGAAGGGATCCTATGTGTATTCCCTAGAGTGTTTGTTTTTTGGGGATGAGAAGAGCATCCACTAATACTGATCAGTATAGGGCTGATTGCGAAAAATAAACCAAAACGGACTACAGGCATCAGACCTAACATATATTTGCTCCTTAACATCAATCAGTTTAGCAACATTGCTATGAATTAGAAGATCTTGAGTAGGATAAATATGTGGATCTCATCAGTTTTTATGCGTATGTTAATTGTTTGGTCTATTTGGGTCAGTGTTCATCTGATGCGCTTTCCAGAAAGGGCTATTTAGCCATCTTTGTTCTTGTTTATATAATGAATATCTCCGATTTTCATAGATTTTAATAATTTGATGAGTTTCAGTTAAATAGTGTTGATGGACATCCTTATTTTGATCATATTGCACAATCGTTTCTGCGGCTTTTATTGCTGTATAAATCGCATTAAACAAACCTTGCCCCGCAATAGGATCAAATGCCAATAATGCATCACCGCAAGCAATCCAGCCATCCCCCAAACTCTGTTTTAACCAAATACTTCGAACATCATGACAAAAGACATTTTTTTCAAACTCTAATTCTCCAAAAAGCGTTGGTATTACTGTATTGGTTTTAATGATTTCGTTCCAGTGAATAGGGCTGTTGTGAAGTACTGCTGCGGTTTTAGGAATCGTGTGATAACCAAGAACCCATTTATGTTCTGAAATTTTCCCTGCATATAACCATCCATTTTTATGTGATGAAATGATGGTTTTACTGAGAGAAATACTTTTCGCAGGTTTAAATGTTCGATATAGCGCAACTAATGGTACACCACGATGGCGCTGTATGCCGAGTAGACGTATGATTTTGGCGCTGCGGCCTGTTGCATCAACAATCCATTTAGCAGCAATGGATTTGCCACATTCCAACTGGATGTTCCATATATTACGATCTTTTTTTAAATCCAAAATATTTGTACTGAATTGTACTGTTCCTTCAACATGAGCATATTGTGCTAAAAGCATATCGAATCTTTGCCGATCAATACGAAGCCCAAAACCATAGGGATCATGTAGAGCATCAGAAATTATGGGGGACTCGCTGCCCCAAAAAGACATGTTTCCACCGACACGAGGTGAATAGTTGCCATAAGTATCTTGTTCTGTTTGTAAGCGCTCAATGATTGATTGAAGACCGAGTTTGGTTAATAAACGAATTGCTGATCCAGGCAGTGTTTCACCAAATTTATGTATTTTATGGTTTGGGCTATCAATGATGATCACAGATAACCCAGCAAGAGCAAGTTGTCTTGCAGCTATGATGCCAGCAGGTCCACGACCTGCTATACATACATCTACAGTTAAGTTGTCCATTTAGCGTTTTTGTACACGAACAGAGCGGAACGCTAATAACTGCTCATGGCTTGCCCAACCTGCTTTTTCTAAGTCAGTTAGTGGCTCAACTTTACTATCTAACAGAGTAGTTGCATGTTCGGCAGCCGTTTTTAATTGACCCGCAATCAGTGTTTCAACATAAATATATTCAGGAATATCAGGATCATCTTTTACCCCTGCACGAACTTCAATAATGCCAAGCTCATTGAATTGGGCAATCATTCGCTTCATCACTTCGGCAGTATCAGCATTTTGGATAGCACGTAGCCAACTTCGACGTTGATTGAAGGCGGCAATACGTTCTTCTCTAGACAGATCAGGATCTATAACTTTTTGATAGTCTTGCTCTGTGAGAACGTGGTTTGGAACACGGGCTGCCCAAAATGTTGGTAAATATGGGTCGAAATCTGGATCGTATCCAGAGCGACAAAATGCGGTATCGCCTTGCCATGGAACTGCCATCCAACGGGTAATGCTGCCTGCGACTTGGGCATATAAGGGCCCATCAACTTGCTGAACTTTAATCGGTGTCATTGTTGAGCCATAATCTGGTTCAGGATTTGTGCTTGAACGTAGTCGGATTCTAAATGGCGAACTATACATGCTGGCATGACGCATCGGCCATGTCATTTCACAACCAGGGTGGAAGGTATCTGCCAGACAATAATGCAAGGCCGCCTGATCTAATGTATGAGGTTGATCTTGTAATGGAACTTGATCGAGAGATGAAGGAAGTTTAATTTCTTCATTCGTCCAATCATCGATAAAATTTCCATCTACCCAGTTTCGGAGTAAACCTTCTTGTAAACCCGTCATAGTCAGCATATTGCCGGGTCCATTTTCTGAAAAGCTTCCGAATGCATCGCCATAAATCCAAGGCCAGACGTGCGGCCATTGTACTGGTTCAGCTACACTGGGTTTGGAAGGTCTGAAATTATGGAATATGGCACGGCGTAATTCACTATATGGATCAGGTAAATTTGTATTTTTGGATTGGAATGAAAGTTTAGCCAGCAGTGCAGGGTTATTAAAATCCATTGGGCAGCCTTTGCCAAAGTAGGCTGCGAAACCTTTATTTACCCATTGTAAACCGCCTAGACGTTTCAGGAGTGGCCAAATGTCCTTAGTAAAGGATGGCTTTTCAGGCATCACCATCCAACCTGCATTGACGTAGACATCGCACATAAGGTCATACATGGTCCGCCAGCTCACAACATCTGGTGCGTAGTTGGGGGGAGCAACAACAACCCACGCAGATTCAACGGGTATCTCTATTCCATTTATGGATACTGTTGCAGTCACTGGACCATCGGATGTGTCATCATACCAATCATCAGCATTATTAAAGCTTGGTGGATTCTCTGGATCATAAACAGGTGCATGGGTTGGAGATGCTGATTTACCATGCCCACCTAAAAATAATAAATGCCCATTTTCATCTGTTTGAATTTCACCTAAAGGCACCGTCACAGCTTGATCTGCTGCTGCTTGGAATGTTCCAGTATCAAAACGATGCTCAGCACCACCCGAAACATTACGACCAAAAATACTGCGTGGACCTGGATCAATGGCTAATTTATGTCGATTGGCTGGTTTGACTTTGGGATTGCGTAGTGTGAACGCATTGTCAGGAGCATTGACAGCTTCTGGAATATCCAAAGCATATTGGAACTGAAACCATTCGGCTTTACGGTTGGCAACATGAACGGTCCAGACAATATCTGCATTGTCAGGATTCAGCTCACGAACTACGTCACCAGCAGCATTGTAACCATAGAGACGGAACCGCGCTGCTTGCCTCTTGATTGCACCAGTCTTGTCACGATAACTATTAGGTTGCTGGGTGAGATCAGCAGGGGCATCGACAAGCTCTGGTCCAATAAAAAACTCATTTTCACTATCACCTACACGAGCGACCCCAATTGCTGGATGGATTGCTGCACGGACAATTCGGGTATCAATACATGCTGCAGGTGAAATAACAGGGCGAGGCGTGTCAGGTTCACCTAGAGGCACACCATTTACATTACGGCGTAACTCTGCTGAAGCCGCGTAAACAACACGTCTAGCATCTGCGATAGAACCGACCGGTGCGTGTTCAGCGGTGACGCGCCAAATATTCATTGCTAAGTTTTCACCGTATTCGGCTTGTCCTCGAGCAGTAATATCTTGAATCGGTATTACAATGTCTGCGACATGAATTGGAGGGCTTAAATCTTCTGGCCAGACGACAGTTGCTGCATCTAGCGGCATACGCTCAGGATCTGTTCTGAGTTGGATCATGAAACGAAAACGTGCTTCTGAGCTTTTTAATCTTGAGATTAAGTCATTTGCCAGATAAGAGGGGTCATTAGGTGATTGAGTCGGTGGGTCAAGATAAAAAGCGGGTTCTAATTTATATTTTACATATTCATTCTGACCAAATTGAAAGGGTAAGCCACTCCAGTATGCAGAAGCTAAAACACTGGCAACGGGTTTTGCCATTGCATCCAGCAATTCTGAGGTTTTCGGATGAGCTTTTAGATAAGGATCATAATTGCCATCGACTACACCAGCTTTGGTAAATTCACACATATCTTGTGCGGTATCGACAAAAAATGCATCAAAATTTTGCATCAGAAAATCAAAGGTATTCGCATCAGGATTGCCGAGTATTTTTGCCCCCTCAACATCAAATAGCTTGATTCCGATACCAAGGGTAGATTTGAAGTCTGTATTTGTTGGTGTGGTGTCGGATGAAAAGCGAACCCAAGTTGGGTAACTTTTACCTAAATTTGAAAACAAGCCGACACGGAGCTTTTCTGGTAAATCATCACGGATAATGAATTCAGCTGCTGCTATTCCGTGTGGTTTAAGAAATACGGGGCGCATGGCAGGGCATTGACCTATGCGAATTCTTCCAGCTTGTACCATGTCCACAAACATAGCTTTAAGAGATTCAATAGGGTCTTTTGTACAATCAACACATGGCGTATTGTTTGGTGAGTCGGATTTTAAATGATCCATTTTTTGTCCTTATTATTTTAAAGTGTTTTTATTTTCATCGATTATGAAATTATAGAAAATATCGAGGGTGGTCAATATGTGTGCAAAGTAATAAATAAAATAATTTCATTATCTATTTTTAATTAAGTTCTTCTTATAAAAATATATTATAAAAACTAAATGGCAGGGGTAAAGAATTTTTTTAATAAAAACTAAACAAAATTGAGGATTTATTAGGTGTTTTTATAATTGGAACAATGTGAACCAATAAATAAATGCTAATTAGTTCACATATTAATGTGTAATTTATTAACTAGTAGTAACTTGCAATAATGACGGCATTCTTTTTATCTGGTAGTTGTTCGAAGCTAATGTCAGCGGTTGTATTCTTTTGTGTATGAGGGCTTAAGTCACTGAAAGAAATTGATTGAGAATCAATCTTATCTCTGATTTGATTCAATTGCTGACAGTCACTATTGTTATGCTGCTGTGAGCAAGTATCCTCTACAATACTTCCATTCAATTGGATTGTGCTTGCAGCATAACTGACCGAAGCAAACGCCATTAATGATAAAAGTAGGGCAGATTTATAGATATTTTTATACATGTTTATTGCCTTTTATATGATGTATTAAGTATTAATTAACATAAATATTATTATTAAGGCAATATTAAAATTAAAGATTGATTAAATACTTATTCAAAGTGTGATGTATTTAAAATTTTGATTTTAAATTGATAATTAATGTGTTTATTTGAATTTGTTAATTGTGTCACATATTTTTATTTTAATGCGAATTTAAAAAAACTAACCTGTCTGGTATACATTATGTGATCACTGCAGCATATTTCAAAATTCAAATATGGAACTTAGATCTAGTGCCACTGTGGGAAAATTATGTTATTGCTAATTTTGTCAAACAAAAAGCCTAATCGACGATTAGGCTTTTTGGGTTTTGAATGGACTAAATGGCATTACCACAGATGTCTGTTGTACCTTGTGGATAGTTGAACTGTAGAGAGTTTCGGTCAGTGATCAGTTCTGAAGAGAATTCTAGTCCTTCGAGTTTGTCTGAGAAAGTACCATCTTGATCTGAACCAACCCAACTGCGTATATCAAAACCTATATTTTTTAATGGGGCAGGTAGCGTTCCTTGATATCCCTGATCAACCCCATTGACAATAAAACCGACCTGTTTGGTATTTTGATTGATATAAATACCTAATCGATGATATTTGCTTTGATACTCTGTCAATTTATTGTAGTAATAAGCTGCTGAACTATACTCTGTATAGTCGCTTTTTTGGTAACTGAGGTTAAATAATACAAATGGAGGATTTTCACCAAAATCTGGATCAGCACTACCTGCTGCAAAAGAATAGAGAGATTTTACGATATAGCCATTTTCTGTTATTCCATTAAAATTAATATCTGAGATATAAGATGAACCAGGTTCTCCATAATAGCCGCCGTTAAGTGGAGCAGCAGGAATATCGAGCTGCATTTCCAGTGCAAGAATTCCTGTTTTTGGTAAGTTAAAATCTCCTAAACCATCTTGCAAGTGTGGAAAATATGGAGAATCTTTTGCTGAATATAGTTTTGCTTTACTGGTAGCTAAATACTGTAAGTAATTAAAAGTACCGTATTCAGGATCGCTATTTGAAGAATATGGAGGGGCAACAGTTAAGCTAAACTTTTGTCCATTGATTGTAGGAAATAAATTGACGAGATAGTCTGAATTTTGATTGTTCCATAAAGCATCATAATCTTGCTGTGTTGCATCGAAGTTATATTGGCACGTTTGTGGTTGGCTAAAACTACGTAAGCTAAAGCTGGTGGCCGCTGCTGCTGAGGGTTGAGTACTGGTATTGTTTTGTGGATTATCCTGATTTTCACCACAGCCGAGCAAGGCTAGGCTAAGTGCAAATATGCTAAGTTTTTGCATTAATTGTTCCTCTGGTTTATTGTTCACGGTTTCTTGTTGAAAATAAAAAATTTTAAAAATCAATATCTTGTAATTATTCTGTTTTGCGTTATATAAAAAAAAGACCTCTCGTTTGGGAAGAGGCCCTATAAAAAGTTTAATCGTATTGGATTGTTACGGTTGCCATTGCACGAACAGTACCCGCAGTGACATTGGTCGCTGTTTGATAATAACGAGCAGACAACGGAATATTATATTGTACTGTTTGATTTGAGCTAACTGAACCAACATTCAACTTGTCGCCTTTACGGATCACCTGATTTTTATTTTGATATTTCCAAAGCAGTTGTACACCAACACCATTGGCTTTGGTTGAGTTTGGTGCTGTATTGGACATTACTTGGTTGTTGGTACCATCTTGCGGAAAATCAAAATCTAAACTGACTTGGTTCTTTTCCTCATATCCCGTTGGGTTTTTACCACCATTGCATAAGATATTTAAGTCGAAAGCCTGTTCCCCTTGTGTTGAACCAACACCACTAAAGCCTGATTTCATCACAGTAGGAAGTTGAACAACTTTATTAATATTACCTTGTAATTCACAAGAAGAAGAAGCAATAGTAATTGCATTACCATACACGGTACTAGTTAGCCAAGGAATAACTCCATAACCGCTAGCATGATAGGCACTATACCGACCAGGTACTAGAGCACCAGATCCAGTTTGGTTTGCAGTTTTAACAATTTCAACGACAAAGTAACCATTTGCTAGAGTATAACTTGTACTTCTTTGTGTGGCCGCTCGGTATGGATAGTAGCCAGAGAAATTTGTTGCATTTTCAGCTTCACGGTACAGACGAATCCCAATGCCTTCAATATTAGTTGAATAGATATTATTCCTCAAAGGGCTCAGAGCATAACTTTGAGAAAGATTTGCTTCTAAAGTTCCTCCATTTCTATCACACCAATAAGTTGAACGATTAGGTGTAATAGGGAATGTTGCTTTACGCAAAATTTTACCTACCTCATCGCTTGGTCTCACAACAACACGACCTACAGCCATTGAGATATCGACTGTTTTAAATTCTTTACCATTACTTGTGTCTGGGGTACAAGCTGCATTGGCTTCACTATAAACACCGAGACCTGCGGTAAGCAAAACACTGTTTAAGAGTAATTTTTTCATTTGCATACTGCCTCAGACATGATCATGCTTTGCTGGTCGTTAGAAATTTGTGCTGTAACATCATAACTGAAGTGGCACTGTTCATTGGCTTCATCTCCCCATTTTACATACAAATCACCTTTTGGCTCTTGAGTACGTAAATACACCATGCTGCCTTGCGCCACGATACCAACAGATTCATCCTTAGTATTAAAGACTTGTGCAGCAAATGGTAAGCTTTCACCTGTTGCTGTTTTGGTGTTGATGTAGATGGCATAACCTTTCTTGGTCGAGAAATCAACTTTTGCAATCGCACCAGCAAAAGGCGCAATACGTTGGCTGGTTTCTTCCAATTCAACATTGGTCGACATTTCTTGCGGGTCAAGTGTGATGTCATTTAAACGGTATGGTGTTACATAAGGAATCACAGCATAACCAGACTTATTCACACTGAGGCCAACGGTGTTGTTGACTTTGGCACCTGCCGCATCTGGTGCATACACCAGTACCATAGTTTGCCCTTGTTCTGGGCCAAACAAAATGCCTTCTGAATGAGCAACAACGCTACCGCTGACACTAAGCATCGCTTGTTGATAGGAATCAGCGATACTATAAGAACCACCAACTGTGGCAAAGTTTGTACGATAACGGCTGTTAACGTTAAAGCTTGGGTTCTGTCTATCTTGATGAGATACCGAAGCACCGTAGTTGAAACGATCACCTACCATACCACTCATACCAACGGTGCGACTGTTTTCAGAAGCGGTAGCATTAACATTGACAGAGCTCTTTCTGAAATTCATTGGGAAAGAAAGTGTCATCAAATATTCAGTATCGCGTGTCTGGTTGCTTGAACCGTATTCGATCTGACGATTGGTTGCAGAAAGACCATAGGTTAAGCCATGATAGTTATTGCTATAACCCACTTGGTATTGACGACTGGTCTCATTACGATTCCAGTAATCGTTCCAAGAACCCACCATATAAATATTACCCCAACCTTCAGGTAAACCTTGGTTCAAGGTAATTTGGAATTCACTACGTTGCTTGCCTACAGCAAAGGTATTTACACCTTTATCTTCAAGATCACGAATGAGCAGGGCATCACGTAATCTATAATAATTTTCAGTCGAATAACGGTATGCTGCTAAAGTTAAGTTGGTATTAGTCGGTGAAATCAGTTTGCTATAACTTAGACGGAAACTTTGTCCAGACTGTGAACCTTGCTTATCAAAGTCAGTATTTGATTGGGTAATATCGAATGATACGGCACCAATAGGTGTTGCAACAGCAGCACCTAGTAACAAGGCACTGTAGTCTTCAGCCAATTGAAAACCTGTATAACCCGTCAAATAGTTATTCAGACCGCGTTGGTATTTACCTTGCGTTACCCAAGGTGTTAAATCAATATCACGGTCGCGAAATTCACCAGCTGTGACTGAGTAACGGCTGAGTCCAGGACGTAGCATTTGCACAACAGATGCATAAGGAACAGCAAGCTTCTGAATTTCACCATTTGATTCAATAATCGAAACTTCAAGCTCTCCACCAAAACCTGTAGGGTAGAGATCATTAATTTCAAAGCTACCTGGTGCAACTGTAGTTTGATAAATCAACTGACCTTGTTGACGAACTTCTACTTTAGCATTGGTTTTTGCATTACCGCGAATACGTGGTGCATAGCCGAGCATACTATTTGGTAGCATGCGGTCATCGCTAGAAAAATCTAAACCACGGTAACCGAATGAGTCAAATAACTCACCGTTGGTAAAGCTATCACCTAAGGTCAAAACTCCGCGATACTGAGGAAAAGCACGCTGTAAGTAAGTACTTGTAGACTCGTAGCTCGATTTCTTTTTGTTATTCGGGTTTAGCTCGCTTTGAACACCATCTTGCCATTGCCACTGACCGTTGTGACGCAGTTGCCAGCCTGCAATGTTTGCACCAGCAGTAATTGCCATAAAGGCATTGGTAGTTTCTTTATTGTCATTTAAGCTGTTAAAGGTTTTATAGGCACTACCGCTATATGATAAAAATCCAGCATTGACACCACGATCCCAAATACTTGGATCAACATAGCCTTGGGCATTTTTTTGTAATGCAATTTGTGGAATCGAAATATCGACACGCAGGCGTGAGGTATCGAAATCATAAAATGCATTTTCGATCCATTCTTCGATTTTGTAACAACTATTCGGTGCAGCAGATTCTGTGCGATTAATTAGAACTTCTTGTTTTACGCCATATTCAAGTAATGAGCTTGAGGTGAAACAGGTAAAGGCATTTTGGTTTTGTTCTGCTGAACGAAACATCATTCTCCTTTTGCCAAACCAGTTGCCATTGATATAAACGTCAACGTTATATTCCCCAGGCAAAACGGGGTTCCCATATTTAAAACGAGAGATATCTACTTTTTGTGCGTCACCGATTAAAAAAACAGAGTCGAATTCTGCTTCCATAGGTGCAGCTTTTTCTGCTGTCTGTTCTACTGCGTAAACAGCCATAGGCATCGTGATTGTTACTACCCCAGATGTAAGGTAATAACAGATACGACGCTTCAAGAATTTAGCTGTTGCATTTTTCTTTGACATAATCGGTTCGCCTATTCAATGATAGGTACAAAATCATTTATTGATTGGAAATAAATTTGTTTGTTATTAAAGCTTGATCTGATGTTCGATACGACCACCGTAATCGTTTATGCTCACATAGCTAAGCTTTTCAGTACCCCCAGTTTTCAATTGGATTTTGTCCTCTGAAAAAGGTGAGAGCATTAGACCTTTCGATAGAAGGTCAACTGGCTTTCCTGCATTTTGTTGGTACACCGCAGTCATAGTGACGTAAAATGGCGTAGGGTTTTTTACAATTAGAGTTTGTCCGCTTTTTGCCCATTGTAATTTTTCACCAGCGAGATTCGCATCAGCTTTAATGCTGGCTGGACGATAGAAAAACTTAATACGTGAACGGATTGCAAGTTGTAAAAAATTATCAGGAATAGCATCTTTACTGTTTGCAGTTGGTCTTGGCGGAATATCCAAAACATTCAACCAAAAAACAGTTTCTTGTTTTTGATTTAATTGAGCTGCATTGGGTAATGCAGTAATACGGAGAGATTGGCTCTTCGTTGGGTCAACACGCGAAATAGGTGGCGTAATCATAAATGGAACTTTAGACTGGTCGGGTGTACTTTTAGCATCACCTTCATCAATCCACGCTTGAACAAGCGAAGGCTTAGAACCATTGTTACTGACTTGCAAAGTCACTTCACGAGCATCAGATGGATAAATAACGCGAGTACCATGCAAAATAATTTCCGCATGAGTATGACTTGCGATTAAAGCCGACGACATCGTTAAACCTAGCAAAAAATTGTAACCGTTCAGTGCCATTTAAATTTTCTCTATGATTGCGTGAAGTGTACAACTGCGAATTTCTAGAAGCCTAGAAATTCGCATAGTTTATCAATGGATTATTGATAAATAATAGTGTACTGAATAGAAGTGTTTACTTCACCAGCAGTAGATGCGCCAGTTGCGTAGTATTCAGCATAGTAGTTAAGGTCAGCAGTACCGCCATCTACAACGTCTACCCATTGAGAGTTAGATTGAGCACCGTTGCTACCTGCTGAACGTACTGGAATAAATTGGTTGTTGCTACCTAACAATTGAACATCAACGTTTTTAGCACCACCAGCGTTTTGATTAAGTAAACGGCCAGTATTGAAATCAACAGTAGCACCTGGTTCGAAGTAAGTTGCAACTTTACCTTCTGAACAGTTTGCTAGTTTGATTTGGAATGGAGTACGACCAGCAACATCACCTGCGTTAGCAAGAGTTTGTTTAGAAACAGTTGGAAGTGTTACTGTAAAGTCTTTACCAGCTGGAGTCACGATGTCACAAGTTTTGTCTGTTACTAGACCATTAATTGTAATCGTTCCGTCAGCAGCTTGAGCATTAGCAATACCTACAACTGAAAGAGCAGCGATCAAAGCAAGTTTTTTCATAATAATTTCTCGAACACATCGGCTAAAAGTTTGAATTAAAATTACTTCTCAGTTGGATTTTTGCGCTGAACAAGTAATGTGCGAAATATATATCACTAGGTTTTTGAAATGCAAACTGCATCACATTTTTATGGTGTGCTATGATCTAAAATTCCGATCATAAATAAGTTGTTGATATAAGGTATTTTTATTTTTAGTAAAAACAGCTTTTTTAGCTTGTTTGTTTAATATTGCTTAAGACTGATTGTTTTTTCCTTTCATAAAAAAGGTCTATTTGGTCATTTTTTGATCAAAAAATGAAGGAATCTAGATTTTTTTGTGATCTGTATTGCAAAAATAAAAAAATAATTTAGATGAATAATCAAGTTTTTAGAGTGATTATTAAGTTTATTAACAAAAAGCTCAAAGTTCTTTTAAGAATCTTTTAAGGTTTAATCCTTAGTTTTTTAGTCATGATTAGATGAAAAAAACACCGTAAAGGAGCTTTCAATGAACATGCTTTATACCCACAAACCAAACTACTATTTCTTCGCTCACAAGTTTGTTTTATTCCTAGAAAGTTATTTAAAAAGCCATGCTACGGAACAGCAAACAAGCTTTAATCTGCAGACGATCTATGATTTATTCAGCCATGATCGTGCCTCTAGTACAACCAATTTAGAAGGTATTTTAAATATTGCAGATGAATATGTGCTTGAAACAGATGAGGGGCAGCAGTCATTGATTCAGTCTTATCATGTCCATCTAGATAACCATGTATTGACTTTAGAATTTAATGCCAAAGCTGTAGCAAGCTTAAAGGCAGGTCAAAGTATTTTGAGTCCACAAGCGGCTTAAGTAATTAAAAACGTATTTCAAGTTAATACACTTAGTGAGTAATGTCCTTTACTAAGTGTTTTTTTAACAAGCTGCACGAACCTGATCTATCCGCTATGATTGAAAGATCAAGTGAAGATATAACATAGTGCTATGAATAAGGACTTTAAATCAGAAACATATACTGTTGATGAGCGTATTGCTGATACGATTGCATGGTTAATGCAACATCAAGATATTTTTGATTCATTTCATTTTGATGTGCATAGTCAAGAATTGTCAGTCACGCATGCAGCAGGTGTTGACATCATCCGTGTTGGAATGTTTTTAAATGCTAAATATGGCATTTTGGTGACATCAATTTAATCATATCTAAAAAAAGCCTTGTCAAATGACAAGGCTTTTTTTGTTTATGCACTCATGGCATCTACTGATAGTTCGGCAATGCTTGGCTTAGGTTTTTCTGCGGTTAAACCTAATTTAGCAAATAGAACTTGATCTTTACCTTCACCCGCATTCGGTGTTGTAAGTAGTTTTTCCCCAGAGAAGAGTGAGTTTGCACCGGCCATAAATGCAAGCGCTTGGTCAGAATCACTTAATGATTCACGACCAGCTGAAAGGCGAATATAACTATGCGGCATGATGATACGTGCTACAGCAATGGTACGGATCCACTCAGTAACATCAAGTTTTTCAACATTAGCCAAAGGTGTGCCTTCAATTGGAACCAGCATGTTAATTGGCACGGATTCTGGATGTACTGGCATGGTCGCAAGCTCATGTAATAGACCAATACGGTCATTACGGCTTTCACCTAAGCCAACAATACCGCCACTACAAACTTTCATACCTGCTTGACGAACATGATCGAGCGTATCCAGACGGTCGTCAAAAGTACGTGTACTAATGATATGCGAATAGTATTCACGTGAAGTGTCTAGGTTGTGGTTGTAATAGTCTAGACCTGCATCTTTTAAGCGTTCTGCTTGAGATTGGTTGAGCATACCCAAAGTCATACAAGTTTCTAAGCCTAGGGCTTTGACTTCACGAACCATTTCAAGGACATAAGGCATATCACGTTCATGTGGGTTACGCCAAGCAGCACCCATACAGAAACGTGAAGAACCAGATTCTTTTGCTGCAAGTGCTTCACGAATGACTTTATCAACGGCAATACGCTTTTCTGCTTCTAACTTAGAATCGTAACGAGCAGATTGTGAGCAATATTTACAGTCTTCTGGGCATTTACCTGTTTTAATTGAAAGTAGGGTACTCACCTGAATGCTATTTGCTTGGAAATGCTGACGATGAACGCCTTGTGCTTCAAATACTAAGTCTAAAAAAGGTTGGTCATATAAAGCTTGGATTTCATCACGAGTCCAGTCATTACGTAAAGTCATTGTTATATCCATGATGATTGATTACAGACATTGAGATTCATCATACAGAAATCGTGCCAAAGCCAAAGGGCAAAAAACATCATTTTTCTATTTAGTGTACGTTTATCTGCAGCAATTGCTGTTGAATTGCCCAATCAATATGTACATTGACGACCTCATCGTGCGCAGTTTTTGCATCTTGCAATTGCGTCACGATCTCAGCCGAGTATGGAGCATTTCCCAGACCGATTGCAATATTGCGTTTAAATGATTGATAGCCTGTACGGCGGATTGGGCTGCCTTCGGTATTTGCTAAGAAAGTTGCTTCATCCCATTGCCAAATCTCTAACAAGCTGATGTCATCTAAGCTATGTCTTGGGTCAAAGTCTGGAATAGACGCTTTTTTAGCAAAGCTATTCCAAGGGCAAATCAACTGGCAGTCATCACAGCCAAAAATTCGGTTGCCGATACCCGAGCGTAATTCTTCAGGAATGATCCCTTTATATTCAATAGTTAAATACGCAATACACTTTCTGGCATCCAGCATATAAGGTTCAACAATCGCTTGTGTTGGACAAATGTCGATACAAGCTGTACATGAGCCGCAATGTGCGCTGGCAGGTTGATCAAAGGGGAGTTCAAGTGACGTAAACAGTTCACCCAAAACAAAAAAAGAACCTGATTTTTTGTGAATAAGTAAAGTATGTTTACCTGTCCATCCCATACCGGCACTTTCTGCCAGCGATTTTTCAAAAATTGGGGCAGAGTCGGCAAAGGGACGTGATTCAAAATCACCAACTTTTTCTTTAATACGAGTCGCTAACGTTTTTAGACGCCCACGCATGACTTTATGGTAGTCACGGCCTCGGGCATAGCGCGCAATAATGGCAGAATTTGGTTCAAATGGTACATAACGGGGCTTGGGTGATGCCACAAGATAGTTCATACGCACACATATAATGCTTTTTGTACCTGGAACGAGCAATGTTGGATCAGCACGCTTTTCAAGGTTTTCTTCTAAATAGTGCATATCTGCATGATAACCGCGTTCTAAATATTCCTTAAAACGTGGCATTTGATCTTGAGCATCTGGTTTGGCAATGACACAATCAGCAAAGCCTAAGTCTAAAGCCTGTGCTTTGATCCAGTCTTTCAGTGCTTGCGGATCAAGCTGTTGTAGCTCGATTTTATCAGGCATTTTCTGCGACTGTATTTGAGATAATGTGCTTGAAGCCATAAACCAATAATAAAGGGGAAAATCATGCAAGCTGTAGTTTACCATAGCCAGAGTATACAAGCATGGGAGCAACGTTGGTTTGCTCAGCAAAATTCATCTTTAGGGCTTATGCAGCAAGCCGCTTGGACAATCACACAACAGTTACATCAACAATTTCAGCAAAATAAAATTCAAAAGATCGCAGTTTGGTGCGGGCAAGGTAATAACGCTGGGGATGGATACTATGTTGCTGCTTTTTTAAAGCAACAAGGATTTAGCATCACTGTATTTGCGACAGAGCTTGGTCAATCACCCGACTTACAACAAGCATTTGATTATGCACAGTCCCATCAAGTCGATATTCAAACGATTGATTATTTATTGTCAGAAAAGGCAGTTCACCAAGAAATTCCAACTTTCGACTGTCATATTGATGCCTTATTTGGTATTGGCTTAAACCGAGCGCTAGACTCAAAATGGCAGGAAATTATTCAGCTTTATAATCTACAAACGGGCTTAAAAGTAGCAATCGATATCCCCAGTGGGTTACAGGCCAATACAGGACAAACTTTGCCCTGTGCAGTACAAGCTGATCTGACCTTTACGATTTTAGGCTATAAAGCAGGTTTGTTTACAGGTCAAGGCAAAGAATATGTGGGGAAGCTACATTTAGTTAGCCTGATCCCGACTGATGCAGAATTAAAACCACTTGCATATTTGTCACCTGAAAAAATTGTATTACCAAAACGGCAAGCATTTGGACATAAGGGTAGCTATGGGCATGTATTAGTCGTTGGTGGCCATGCAGATATGGGAGGCGCAGTGATCATGTCTGCTGAAGCGGCATTTTATGCAGGTGCTGGAAAAGTCAGTGTGATCTGTCATGGTAAACATCATCAAGCCATTTTGGCGCGTGCACCTAATATTATGGTGCGTGATATTAATAGCTTAGACCAAGAAGCGATTCAACAGCTATTAGCACAAGTGGATACAGTTTGTATTGGGATGGGTCTAGGGCGAGATGAATGGTCAGAGCAGATATATTTGCAATGGTTCAGTTTACTCAACCAAATCCCACATTTAGACGTTGTACTTGATGCAGATGCACTTTGGTTTCTGGCTAAATATCCACAACAATTAAACCAACATCTCTATGCAACACCTCACCCAGGCGAGGCAGCAACATTGTTAGGGTGCACTGCCGCGGATATTGAACAAGACCGAATTGCTGCCATTCAACAGTTACAACAAAAATATGCAGGGCAATGGGTATTAAAAGGTGCAGGTAGTCTAATTTTAGAAACACAATTATTTATCTGTGCGCAGGGTAATGCTGGAATGGGCACAGGCGGTATGGGGGATGTGTTGGCAGGTATGATTGCCAGTCTAAAAGCTCAATTTCATCAACAGATAGCTTTGCATGAGATTGTCAGCCTACATGCTCAGGCGGGTGATTTGCTTGCTGAAAAAGGGACTAGAGGTTTACAGGCCTATGAAATGGGGAAAATGATTTATACCGTAGTAAATCACTCAACCTAACGGCGTCTGGTGCTTGAACGACTACGCCCACGCGCCATACCACCTAAAGCATTTAAGACAGCCATTTTGCTCATACTACCTGAAGCATGGGCATGACAAATTGCTGCTGCAAGCGCATCAGCAGCATCGGCTTGTGGCTTAATAGTCAAATTGAGTAAACGCATCACCATCATTTGAACTTGTTCTTTATCTGCAGCGCCATAACCAACGACAGACTGTTTAATCTGACGGGCAGTATATTCAGCGACTTGTAAATCCTGATTCACCAATGCTGCAATCGCTGCACCACGGGCTTGACCAAGTTTTAATGCAGAGTCTGGGTTCTGTGCCATAAATACTTGTTCCACAGCCGCTTCCGTTGGGCCATGAAATTTAACAATACGTTCGACACCAGCAAAAATTCGCTTTAAGCGTTCAGGCATGCCTTGTGTTTCAGTACGAATTGTCCCTGCATCAACAAAACGCAATTTGTTGCCATCTTTTTCGATAATTCCGTAACCTGTTAAGCGTGAGCCAGGATCAATACCAATAATTAATGACATGAAGCACTATAAAAATAAAAGACAGTCAATATTGTTACATATCAGGATTTTTACTGCATAATTTTTTTGTAGTATTTTGAATTATAAGAAAATAGTTTATTTGTTGAACAATCAGGAACATTGCTTTTAAATATTTAAAAGTTTTAAACGAGCTAGGAGTGATCCGTTGAAGATGAGTGAATAGCTGTAAAAAAGATCATTTTGTACTTAATTTAGGCATTGGTAAGCAAAATCAGGGTTTTTTCTAAAAAACATTTGCATTGTTGGGGAGATGGGCGTATAAAGTCACTCCATTGATGCGGGGTGGAGCAGTCTGGTAGCTCGTCGGGCTCATAACCCGAAGGTCGTTGGTTCAAATCCAGCCCCCGCTACCAATCAAATTTAATTATGCTCTGTGATGTATTTAAGATTGTTGCTTAGAAAGAATAAGTAACAATTCAGTTAGCTGAAATAACCCAAAGTAAAGCTAAAAATTATTAGATTCTAGAAATGTAGCTATCCTCTCTCATCTGTCTAGTGTTATAGTAAATCAAAATCGATCACTTGAGCTCAGAAATGAGTGATTTTGTGTTGAAAATTATTAATGAATGGCGTGTAGCCAAAGCCAGCAATGGCAATGAAATTTGTGTGAGAATCATCCCTTTAAAGCGTCAGCAAAACACGCTGAATGGCTTTAAGTGGGTAGAAGTAGGAAAGAAGATCCTGTTGGAATCAGGTCAAGAAATTGACTTTAATTTGGACGGGAAAAGCTTTTATACAGATGTTAATCAACTTTATCGATTGACATAAATGGTTCACATACTTGTAGTATCTATTCAATAAGGATAGATTGTATTAAATCACGATGTAAAAATTTTGATTTAATTCATAAATGAACAAAGTTTAAAAGGTTTAAAGGTATGTCTGATACAGTTACTGGTACTGTTAAGTGGTTCAACGAAACTAAGGGTTTTGGTTTCATTCAAGCTGACTCTGGCGAAGATGTTTTTGCTCATTTCAGCGAAATCCAAAGCAAGGGCTTCAAAGTATTGAATGAAGGCCAACGCGTTTCGTTTGTTCTTGGTCAAGGTAAAAAAGGACCACAAGCAACTCTAATTACTGTTATCTAATTACTTTAGACCAGTGAAAAAAAAGCTCACAACAGTGGGCTTTTTTTTGTGACTAATAATAATCGGAACTTAGAGGGATGGCGAATATTTGTGAGCAAAAGGAAATGAAATAATATGTTAAAAATTTATATAAAAATCATAATTTAGAATTTAGATGAGAATATTTAATTTTAAGTATTTGAAAATAATTAAATTTTTTTATTTTCTATTTGTTCTTGATCCAAAATAACATGTGGAAAAAAGAAGTAGGAAGTCGGATCGATAGATAGAGATTGCGTGAAAAATGTAAAGTCGTGTATAGTGAAAGCTAACTAGAAGAATAACGCTGTTGATTCAGAAAATCTTGCATCTCATATAGTTGTTGATAAACCTTTCGTTTTATCAGATTTCCTCTCAGAGTTTATGATTCCAAGTTGCTCGCTGTTAAGCGCCCCAAATTTTTTAAAATAGGTTTAAATATATGTCTAATACTGTGACTGGTACAGTTAAGTGGTTCAACGAAACTAAGGGTTTTGGCTTTATTCATGCAGACTCTGGACAAGACGTTTTTGCTCATTTCAGCGAAATCCAAAGCAGTGGTTTCAAAGTGCTACATGAAGGTCAACGCGTATCTTTTACCATTACTGAAGGTAAAAAAGGCCCTCAAGCAAGTGGTATTACTGTCGTTGCTTAAAACTCAGCACGATATTTAAAAAAAGCTCACTTTGGTGGGCTTTTTTTGTCTCAAAATTTTATTTTCTTTAAAACAGACTATTTTTTTTAATTACCCCACATTAAGTGTCATTTTTTGTCATAAATTCACCATTTGGTTGAAAAATTGCACTAGCAAGATATACGACTTTTTGCTAATTTATTTCTATTGATTTGTTAGGCAAATTAATAAGTGTAGTACATTTAATGAGCGTTAAAGTTATGGAAAACTTGGAGCCGTATGCTCAAGGGTTTGAGCAAGAAGTTCATGTACATTGCAAGAGATCTTTAGGTACGTTGTTATTTAGCTTTGTAGTATTGCTTGCAACCAGCCTATAAGAGAAAAAAGCACCTTCGGGTGCTTTTTTAATTTTCAAATCTTTATTTTTATTCTGCGCCCTCATTTTTATCGTTGACGCTTTAAGATATGTGCATATCAAACTTTATTGATTTCATCATTTTGAGTATGTTGACGGACTGTATAGCTACTTATTTACCTATCAAAATTATTGAAAGATTCTGGTTTTGTTGCTCAGTTTTTCTGCGATAAGCTATTTGCATTAATCAGTAAAAGATTGTGTTAGGTGAATTTAAAATGTTTGGTGATATAAAGAAACCAACGCATTTCGATGATGTTGTTTTTAAAGAAAGTAAAGCATATAAAAATTCTAACGAATGGAATTGGGTCAACCCAAAACATGGGCAGTTTGTTCATCCCGCAAATTATTATGAAAGTTCCTTAGAGGACTGGCATTGTTTCGATACTTTAACAGCAGATCAAGAATGTGATGTAGTGGTTATTGGTGGGGGATTATTAGGTTCTTCCACAGCATTGCATTTATCTGAGCAAGGTGTAGATACTATTTTAGTAGAAAAGAATCGTATTGGCTCCGCAGCGTCAGGTAGGAATGGAGGGCAGCTTACTCCAGGTCTAGCGCGTTGGGAAGCTGAAGAAATGATTAAACGTTTTAGTTATGAAGATGCTAAAAAACTTTGGCATTTTACATCTACTGAAGCAATGTCTTTAATTGATCAAATTGCAGAAGAATATACTGTAAATTTGGCACGTAAACGCGGACATATTACAGCGGCTGTGCATGTAGGGCATTTAATTGCTTTAACTCAAGGTGCTGATGCCAGAAAATATTTAGGCGAAGATCATACCAAAGTGGTGGGTGAATATGAACTTAAGGATTTAATTAAATCTGATCTTTATAAAGGTGGTTTGGTTGATAATTTAGGGGGGCATATTCATCCATTAGCACTCAACCGTGCTTTGGTGCATGGCTTTTGTAAAAACGGTGGGCAAGTTTTTGAACAAACTGAAGTATTATCGATTTCTGAACAGGCCGATGGTGTCTATGTGCAGACAGCTTCAGGTATGATTAAAGCACGTAAAAGTGTCGTAATCGCAGTGCATCATAATGCATTTAAGTTACTGCCTGAAAAGAAACAGACAGCCATTCCATTCCATACTTATGTTGCAGTCACTGCACCACTGGAACGACCTTTAACTGAGTTGTTGCCACAAGACCATCCTGTCTACGATACGCAGTTACAGATTGATTATTATCGTGGAGTCTCTCAGAACCGTTTGCTGTTCGGTGGTCAAGGCACGGGAACAAGTTGGGCTGCGGGCAGAATGAATCAATATTTATTAGGCCGAATTAATAAAGTTTTTCCACAGCTTGAAAATGTCGAAATGGACTTCTGTTGGAGTGGTGTCAGTGATTTGACTATGAATGGTGCCACTGATAACCGAAAATTTGGTCAGAAATTTCCAATTTATGCAGTACATGGTTGGAGTGGGCATGGTGTGGCACAAACCGTGCGTATCGGTAAAGCCATTGCAGATGATTTTCTAGGTAAGAATACCGATTACGCAATGCTCACTAAAATTCAACATAGCGACATTTTGTTTGGACGCTTATTGGCACCTTTGGCGATCCCAATGTCAAAAGGTTGGTATGGCGTTACTGGAATGTTAAATCCAGGAAAAATGGTATCGTTTTAAGACTCACTTAGCTTCATTTCTATAAAAAATGTCTCCACACGGTGAGACGTTTTTTATGTTTCTTCAAGTTGAAAAATGTGAGGTATGGAAGTGACTTATTCGGCATCAATTTGTTCTATATGAATAAATATAATATGTTAGGCTAAATAAAAAAGGATGAAGTCCATGGATATTATACAAGTTAAAGATTTTTCAGCGGTAACGGGGTATACACAAGCGATTATGGCAATGGATGAGTGGGTGGATACACGACCTTACTTTTATATCATCAAAGAGCATTACTTGATTGATGAGGCTATCCGGTTGGAATACATCATTATTCAATAAACCTATCTCTATTTGTTATTTGATAAGCTTGAAAGAAGGATGGGCTACATCGTTATGAAGTCCATTTCATCGTCTAGGTTCTTGTTTCAAATCATAGACATAATAATCTATATAATTTTGTTATCTTTGCTTTTTACTTTATCAGAATTCAAATTTATGAAAAAGATCTTACTTTTAGGTGCAGTTCTTACTTCACTTGCAGCGTGTTCAGCAGCACCAAATAAAGATATGACTCCACCAAAAATTGGTATGGCTAATCCAGCAAGTAAATATTGTGTAGAGCAAGGTGGTCAGTTAGAAATTAAAAATGAAACCAATGGTCAGGTTGGATACTGTAAGTTGCCAAATGGTCAGGTGGTGGAGGAATGGGAGCTATTCCGTGCGAGTCAACCGAAGTGTGTGGCTGATGAAGCAACGAAGTTAATCGGTCAATCTGGTCTCAGCGAAGAGCAAATCAAACAAAAAACCAAGTCTGAAATTGTTCGCAGTGTTGGACCAAACCAGCCTGTTACAATGGATTATCGAGAAAATCGTGTAACTGTAACGGTTGATCCTCAGTCTAAAAAGATTACTCAAGCAACTTGTGGTTAATCGTTAAAGATACTCTTGGCTCTCAATTAGATCAGATTTAATTGGGGGCTTTTTTATACAAGTAGGTGTATTGCACTTGATAAATTGAGAAATGTACCCATCAATTAGTTTATCGAGTTTATTTTATTTGTTGTGTCAGGATTGATTCTTCAAGATTGCACAAGGTTTTAATTTTTAGAGATTTGACATGAATCTACTTCTTATCGTGGTATTTGGCACAATTGCCGAGGTTTTAGTCTGGATTGGCGTGGGTGACCTCGTTGGAAGTATGTGGTATGTCTTTTTCTGGTTTATCATCGCATTCTTTATTGGTTTGAACTTGGTTCGCTCAAGTACATCAAGCATTATGCCACAGTTGCAGCAAATGCAGATGACAGGTCAATTGGGTGGTGATCCTGCGGTTACCAAGAAACTTGCACTAGCAATGGCTGGCTTTTTGTTGATGGTTCCTGGTTTAATTTCAGATGTGTTGGCGGTGCTGGTATTAATTCCACCTGTTCAAACAGCATTCCGTAATGCTTTGATGAAAACTATGGCAAAGCGTCAGCAGGCTATGATGGATAAAATGATGGGGGGTATGGGCGGAGGTGCTACGGGTCAGAATCCATTTGCTGATCTGATGCGTCAAATGCAGGATATGCAGAATCAACAAGGTGGTGGTCAATATCATGATTCAACCATTATTGATGGTGAAGCCCGTGAAGTAAAACCAGATCAAAAGAAAATTGAGTTAAAAGACGTAAACTAATTTCAATGAATTAAAAAAAGCACACTAAATAGAGTGTGCTTTTTTATGTCTTGTCACTTTGCTCTTTGGGATGCTGAGTTGATAAGGTAGCAGGTAAATCAACGTCTTTGTTTGGTGGTTGATATTGGCTTGGTTGAAGGGTTGTTATCTCATTTTCAGATTGTTTGTATTTTCGGCTACGGTTCGCTCGTTCGCGAAATCCACCTTTATTAATTAATTGAGTCATGAGGTAATCTGTAACTTGCAAAAATTTATTTTATCAAATTATGTGAAAGATCAAAATAATATTTAAAACTTAAAGATTTGTTTAAAATCGAGATTCTAATCAAATTGTCATAAAAAATTGTTAATTTGAATGGATAGGTTAGAAAACGAGATTGAATTCTCGGTTTTTTTTTCATAGGATAAAAGTGTGACGTTTGAAATTGTTGTAAAAAGAAAATAAAAAAATAAGTGGTAGGAGGAATTAATGATGTTATATCAATATCATTGTGCATGTTGTGACAAGGTTGTTGCATCAACTGATAAAGAGTGCCCATACTGTGGTTCTCATCATATTCGTAGTCCATATGGTTTATGGATGTTCTGTGTAGCGGCATGTCTTGCGGTTGTTGTGGTCATTAAGCTTGCACATTTGTATACTCAACATCATCAAGAAGATCAGCCAGCTCAAAGCAATTCGCTATTTGAGATGTTTAAGCAAGATAATGCAGATTCGGCTAAATAATTTCGGGATAAATAAAAAAGCTCGCAAATGCGAGCTTTTTTAGGCAAGAGCAGTGTGGATTACAATCCAGCTGCATCTTTAAGGATTTCAACTTTATCGGTTTTTTCCCATGTAAATGCAGAATCAGAACCTTCACGGCCAAAGTGACCATAAGCAGCAGTTTGCTTATACATAGGTTGAATGAGGTTCAACATACGTGTGATGCCATAAGGGCGTAAATCAAAATGTTCACGTACAAGTTGAATAATCAACTCGTCTGATACTTTACCAGTATTGAACGTATTAATAGAGATCGACGTTGGTTCTGCTACACCAATTGCATAACTCACTTGGATTTCGCATTTATCTGCTAAACCAGCCGCAACAATATTTTTTGCCACATAACGACCAGCATAAGCAGCAGAGCGGTCTACTTTCGATGGATCTTTACCAGAGAAAGCACCGCCACCATGACGTGCCATACCGCCATAAGTATCTACAATAATTTTACGACCTGTTAAACCACAGTCCCCTACAGGACCTCCAATCACAAACATACCAGTTGGGTTGATGTGGAATTTAGTGCCAGCATGGAACATTTCAGCAGGAATGATTGGCTTAACAATCTCTTCAATAATTGCTTCTTTAAGCTGAATCTGAGAGATTTCAGGATCGTGCTGTGTTGATAATACAACTGCATCTAAACGAACAGGTTTGCCATTTTCATATGCAAAAGTGACTTGGCTTTTTGCATCTGGGCGTAGCCAAGGCAGAGCACCTGAACGGCGTAATTCTGCTTGACGCTCCATTAAACGGTGCGCATAAGAGATTGGAGCAGGCATGAGTACATCAGTCTCACGGCTTGCATAACCAAACATAAGACCTTGGTCACCAGCACCTTGATCTTCTGGTTTTTGGCGGTCAACACCTTGTGCAATCTCAGGAGATTGTTTGCCGATCATGTTGATGACAGCACAGGTCGAGCCATCAAAACCTAAATCAGAATGGTGGTAACCAATTCCATTTACGGTTTGACGTACAATCGCTTCAAAGTCCACATTTGCTGTTGTTGTGATTTCACCAGCAAGAACAACCGCACCTGTTTTTACTAATGTTTCACAAGCGACACGCGCATACGGGTCTTCTTTTAGGATTGCATCTAAAATTGCATCGCTAATTTGGTCAGCCATTTTGTCTGGATGACCTTCGCTTACAGATTCTGAAGTAAAAACAGCATACTCGCGCATGAACGTCCTATCATTGGTATTTTCAAAAAGACAGAGTATGTTACATCGACTTGGCGGATAGGACTAGCATAAGCTGACTAAAAAGCATGAATTTATTTCATTTTCATTATGTTTTTATTGATATGTGTATCAATGAAACTGATATTAATGTCTTTTTATATGAATAAATCTGTAATTTAGTATCCAATATCCTTAGTCTCAAATTTACATTCTGTCTATCACATGAGCATTTAGGCATAGAATGACAGCTGAATCAGCGAAAAATAAGAAATATCGTGTATTGCACTTTACCCACTGGCGTTTTTTTAAGACAATAGTCGCATCTTTTGAAAGATGATTTCTCATCTTCTTCTCATCTTATTTGATTTAATCGGATTCTGACTTATGACAACCCCTTTAAATGAACGTCGTATTGCAAATGCAATTCGTGTCTTGGCAATGGATGCTGTGCAACAAGCAAACTCAGGGCATCCAGGTGCACCAATGGGGATGGCAGATATCGCTGATGTTGTTTGGCGTGAGTTTTTAAATCATAACCCGACCAACCCACAATGGGCGAACCGCGACCGTTTTGTATTGTCGAATGGTCATGGTTCAATGTTGCAATATGCATTGTTGCATTTGACTGGTTATGATTTATCTATTGAAGATTTAAAACAATTCCGTCAATTACATTCTAAAACACCAGGTCACCCAGAATATGGCTATGCGCCTGGTATTGAAACAACAACTGGCCCATTAGGTCAGGGCATTGCAAATGCAGTTGGTTTTGCATTGGCTGAAAAAACTTTGGCAGCTCAATTCAACAAAGACGGTTTAAATGTTGTTGATCACTTCACTTACTGCTTCTTAGGTGATGGCTGCTTGATGGAAGGTATTTCTCACGAAGTATGTTCACTCGCAGGTACTTTAGGTCTTGGTAAACTTGTTGCGTACTATGATGACAATGGTATTTCAATTGATGGTGAAGTTGAAGGTTGGTTCAGCGATGATACTGAACAACGTTTCAAGGCGTATGGTTGGCAAGTCCTTCGTGTAGACGGTCATGATGCTGATGCAATCCGTCAAGCGACTGTAAAAGCGAAAGCTGAAACCAATAAACCAACGATCATCATCTGTAAAACGATTATTGGTTTAGGTTCACCAAATAAACAAGGTAAAGAAGATTGCCACGGTGCACCATTGGGTAAAGACGAAATCGTTTTAACTCGTGAAGCATTAGGCTGGAAAGAAGATTCATTTGTTATCCCTGAAGATGTTTATGCAGCTTGGGATGCAAAAGCAAAAGGTCAAACGTCTGAAGCAGCTTGGAATGAATTGTTTGCTCAATACCAAGCAAAATATCCAACTGAAGCGGCTGAATTATTACGTCGTATCAATGGTGATTTACCTGCCGAATTTGCTGCGCAAGCAGATGCATTTATTGCTGAAACAAATACAAAAGCAGAAACGATTGCAACACGTAAAGCAAGCCAAAATACTTTACAGGCATTCGGTCCATTGCTTCCTGAATTATTAGGCGGCTCTGCTGACTTGGCTGGTTCTAACTTAACACTTTGGAAAGGTTGCCAAGGCGTACAAGAAAACCCAGCGGGCAACTACGTGTATTATGGCGTTCGTGAATTCGGTATGACTGCAATTGCGAACGGTGTGGCTTTACACGGTGGTTTTGTTCCTTATGTTGCAACTTTCTTGATGTTTATGGAATATGCACGTAATGCAGTGCGTATGTCTGCATTGATGAAGCAACGTGTGATTCATGTTTATACACATGACTCAATTGGTTTAGGTGAAGATGGTCCTACGCATCAACCAATCGAACAAATTGCATCATTGCGCGGTACACCAAACTTAAATACATGGCGTCCATGTGACACAGTTGAAGCAGCTGTTTCTTGGAAATCGGCTCTTCAACGTAAAGATGGTCCATCAGCGCTCATTTTCTCTCGTCAAAACTTGCCATTCCAAGCACGTAATGAAGCTCAAATTCAAAACGTTGCAAAAGGTGGTTATGTACTTGCTGAAGAAAAAGGCGAGTTAAAAGCAATTATCATTGCCACAGGTTCAGAAGTTTCATTGGCAATGGAAGCATATGCACAACTTGAAGGTGTGCGTGTAGTGTCTATGCCATGTGCTGAAGAGTTTATGAAGCAAGATGTTGCGTATCGTGAAGCGGTATTGCCTGCGCATATCCGTGCACGTGTAGCGGTTGAAGCGGCTCATGTAGATTACTGGTGGAAGTTTGTTGGTTTAGACGGCAAAGTGATCGGTATGACCACTTATGGCGAATCTGCTCCAGCAAAAGACTTGTTCCAATTCTTCGGTATCACCACTGAAGCAGTTGTTGCTGCGGTTAAAGAATTGACTGCTTAATCAAATTAAGTGGTATAAAAAAGCGCTCTAGTTAGAGCGCTTTTTTATGATGATTAAATGGAATATAAAAATGAGACGGTTTGCATTATCAAATAAAAAGAACGGGGAATTCCACGTAAATTAAGAAATTTTCGGCGTTGGAGCGAAAGTTTTAAAGGGTATTTCCCTGATTTAGAGGGGTATGAAGAGCGGTATTATAATTGGAAGATACCTGTGCCCATTAAATATGGTTCGAGGAAAACATGCTCAACAAGAAATAAAGGCTGAGTGTGCTCGATATCTTATTAATGCTTGTCAGTATTTAATTGATGCTAAGCCCGTTGGGACAAAATTTTGTAAAGTGGCATGTGTCATTGTGCAACCAGATATGTTTGCGAGTGAAATTTGTTTATATCTAGATGAAGATTATTTTAATGCCCATACCTTGTCGGCAGGATGCTATGATTCCAAATCTCTTTTAGGAGATGAAATGAGTCTGGTTCGAAGCCGGGGATTAAAATTACTGAGAAAATAAAAGAGGAAGGGATACATATTCATTCTATTCATCTAAAAAATGAAACAGATAACTATATAGCAGATTACTGGGACTTCATTGAAAATTAAAAAGATTAAGGTGTTGTGATGAAAAAAGAATTCGAACTTCATGCTTTTGATGAAATATTAAATGATATTAAATATTGGTATTTGGAAAATTTAAATAAAAAAGAAATATTTTGGCAGTGCGTACAATATAATTTCTTATATCGCGCATTACAGGAACGTTTCCAAAACAAAAATGGTGACCAAGCATTGGGTGGCGGCGATTATGCTTATCGCATACAGGCCTATTTTGAAGAGGCTATGCAAGCTCGGGTGAAATATCATCACATGCCAAGCTGGGTAAAGTTAAAGGGAAAAATATTAGTATTTGATGTGCACTCATCAATGTTTGACGGTTTGAGTGAAAAAGAAACGGCTGGCTTTATAGATGGTTGTGACACTCCACCACCTGAATTTTGGACTCATTTCGATGGGGAAAATTTATATTCATTTATTCCAAATGAGCTCACAAATATTGTCGATCGAGCAATAGATATTTCGATGAGTGGCTCATTGGAATGGCATACGGATGTGATTGAAATTTAGTGTAAGGACCATTTACCCAATACTCAATTCACTCTGAATCGAAATATTTGACGTTAACAATTTATGAATCGGGCAACTTTCCGCGACTTTTAATAAACGTTTATGCTGATCTTCGGTAAATTCACCTTTTAAGATAATTTTACGTTCAATATTATTTTGACCTGATTCAGGTTCACCATTGGGATTTAAGGCTAAATCAACCTGAACATGATCAAGCTTAATCCCTTTGTGATTGGCATACATTTCTAAGGTAATGGTCGTACAGGCACCTAAAGCCGAAAGTAAAAGCTGAACTGGGTTGGGTGCAGTATCTTGACCACCTTTATCTGTAGGCTCATCTGCATACCAAGTATGACCAGCAGGATCTGTTAACGTAACGCGATAAGGTGTAGATGTACTAAGTGCTTGTGCTGTATGTGTCATGTTTTACCTTGTTGTTTATCGTGAAGTATCTAAATCAAAATATACCCATTGATCATGTGATCTTGCTGATCAATTGTCCAGTATCGAATGGTCTTATGATATTGATTTTTGATAAGCGCTGTAACGCTTTTATTGTTGCACTGGTGAAACATATCGTTTTATAAAGACTAGTGAATAAAAATACTTGATCTATACACTAATCACTATATCAAACAAGGATACCAAAAATGCAATTTAAAACATTAAACCTCGGTTTAGCAGTCGCTTTAGCTAGTTCTGTAACTTTGGCTGCACCAGTCGACTATAAAATTGACCCAACGCATACTGCGACCGTATTCAGCTGGAATCACTTTGGTTTCTCTACACCAAGTGCAAATTTCACTGACATCCAAGGTACGATTAAAGTTGATACTGCAAAACCTGCAAATTCATCTGTAGAAGTAACTATTCCTTTAAGCAGTGTAAATACCAATGTTGCTGCTTTGGATAAAGAGTTCCAAGAAGAAGCTTGGTTTAATGCTGCGAAATATCCAAACATTACTTTTAAAAGTACTAAAGTAGAAACCAAAGACAAAAAACACTTCAAAATTACAGGTGATTTAACGGTTAAAGGTGTGACTAAACCTGTGGTATTAGATGCTGTACTGAATAAACAAGGCGAGCATCCAATGGCGAAAGTACCTGCAATCGGTTTTAATGCAACAACCAGTTTTAACCGTTCAGCATTCGGTATCGGCAACTACGTACCCAATGTCGGTGATAAGATCACGGTGAATATTACAACTGAAGCAACTGCTGCAAAGTAATATGACATTGAATAAAAAAGCCTAGATCATCATCTAGGCTTTTTTATATGAGTTTGATGATATAAATAATTAAAATACTAATATTAGCTTTAAATAAGAATACTAATAAATAAGTCTTTATCCATTAGCTATGTTTTATCTTCGATCGGCGTTTGGATTGGTAAATATAACGAATGGAGTCTACCACTTCACCGACAAAAATACATTCTTCATCCAGTGGAATGATGTTGGGTTTGAATTCTGGATTCAATGCTTGCAGATATCTTGAATTATCAGTTTCGACCACTAGGCGCTTAAATGTTGCATCTTCATGCTTTCTCACCACAATCATGTCACCTGACTGCATATCGCTATATTGCACGGTTGGATCAACCAAGATGTAATCACCCTCATGAAAGACAGGATAATTACTGAGACCTTGTACTTTTAAGTAGAAGCAGTCATCACAATCGTCTGGCAATGGCAGCCATTCCTCAACTTGTGTGATATCAACCGATTCAACATTAGTAAAAACACCCGCTTGTACCCAAGAAAGCACTGGAGCCATATTGGCTTTTACAGGGGAGATATTTGAAGCATCTTCATGGCCAGATTCTTTCAGTGCGGCATGTCCTTGACCTGTTTGTAACCAATAAGCATCTACACCTAGAAAATTAGCAATCGAAGGTAAATGTGATGAGGAGCTTACCAGTCCTGTTTCAAGCTGGCTGAGCGCGGATTGGGTAATGCCAACAGCAGCAACCACATCTTTCTGCGACTTCTTGGCTTTTTTTCTTGCTTCTTTGAGCCGATCTTTAAGCATTTTAATGCACCTTAAATCAATAAATTAAGAATATTAGCAAGCTAATGTGAAGTCAAATTAGTATTCTTATTGAATTGATATTAGTTTGCTAATATAATTGTCTTATTCATTAGGTTAAATGCTGGAGGTGCGGCATGAACAAGGCAATCAATCCAAACATGCATATTAAGCAAAATCTTGATGCGGAAATCGAAGCATGGTTGGCTCAAGGTAATGTAATTACAAAGATCCAAAATACATATGAGCAACGCTTGAAAGCAAGACCAAGTCATATTGTTAAGTTTGTATCACCAGAAAAAACAGAAAAAGAGTTAAAGAAAAGTATAAGAATCGCCAATCAGGCAACAGATGTCCAAATTCAGATGTTTAGCCAGTGGTTAGATGCACACAAGGGACGGGCAAAAGCATTGGTAGGTATTTTAGGCTGTGCACATAGTTATATTTCTCAAATCAAAAGTGCAACTCGGCCATGTACAAAAGCTAGATTTGAAGAAATTCAACAGGCTATGAATATTGTAGAAGCGAGAGAAAAGTATCACTAAACGCAACAAATACAATGATCGCTAAATCACAAAATATATAAATCAGTAAGAGGTGAAGTAATGAATGCAAATGTAGCAAAGTTTGAAAAATTTGAATGGTTAATGCAGGGGCTAAGCTTGTGTTCGCCAAATTTAGAGCCTTTTGTGCGTGGAACAGGTGAGAGAACATTGAGTTATGAAGATCGTTTAGGTGTGATTGCCTCAATGCAAAACCAATTGGCAAAGTCGGTCACGGCATTGATTGTGTTCGAACATAAAGGCAAGCAAGACTATGACGATGTCTGTCAGCATTTGGCTAAAGTATTTATTGAACAAGCCCTACGAGATAAAAAACGAGAGCCAGAACGTATTGCGATGCACCATTTGGCAGGATTGATAGCACGGATGGTATTGGATTTTGTATTAGAACCTGATTTAGAGGAAAACTATACTGCAAAAGGGCGTCTGGCTTATGCTGGGATTAGCCGCCATCAAATGAGTGTTGATTGTTATAGAAAGACATGGAAATGCTACGAGATTAAACTCATAAATGTGCTTGAAACTGCAATTCAAGAAGCAGAAATAGCAATAGAAAAATATAGAAGAGATACTTATAATATAATGAAAGCATGATATTTTATTGATATAATTATCAACTTTATACTTGCATTTATTCTAATTTTATTATTTAAGTATTCTTTATTAAAAAGCTCATTTTAATGTGGGCTTTTAATATGTGTGGAATATAAATATATCTAATAACAAGGAGACTATTAATGTTAAAAAAACATTCATCTATTTTGACTTTAATCGTTATTGTCTGTGGCGGAATTTTCTATTCAATGTATAGCTCGAATTCATTGTTTCCGAGGAAGCCTGTTCGATTAGATTCTAGATGCTATGGTGTTGATGTACCTAAATCAATAAAATACAATCAGATGGAAAATTTTTGCTCATGTGTTCATGTTGGTGGGCATGTAAGTATAGAGGAAAACTACAAATATTGCGTAAACCTTTTTAATTCTAAATAAGAAAGATATCAAAAGCGTATATAAATGATTTAATGATTGAACTTTGATTAGGTTGATTAATTTTAGGATTTATACATGGGTTAAAAAATAAGGAAAGAAATATTTACAAAGAGCCAATGATTTAATGATTCCATTTTTGAGGAAACTAAGCTATAGTTTTATTATACTGGTCGTAATATAAAATTTTCGATCATAATTAAAAAGCTCATTTGATAGATGGGCTTTTTTATTGCCTAAAAACTCGGTATCCGTCAGGAGCCGAGTTTTTTTATATCTGAAGATAAGCAATCGTCCATTTTCATTTTATAAGTGGATGCTTTAAAAGCCGCTCAATAACGCAAGGTGATTAAAATGAATTGTGTCAATAATATGATGTTGGGTTCTTTTTCAATTAAACACTTAGATATTCTTTCTTATGCTGAGATTGTGTCTGCAATCATGCAAACAACACCTGATCTCACAGCGATTGCATATATCGAAGGGAATGCTCAATTAGGTTCTGTCAAAGTGAAGGGTGAGTACCAACTACCTTTATCTGCTTATTTCCAAGCACAGAGAGGTCAATTTTCTTTTAGCAGTGCAAATACAGCGCAACGGTCAATCGTTATTTTAGGTGTGGATCATCAACCTGAACATCAGGTGAGGTTAAGCCAAATTGAGCGTGGATTTGTCATTCATAGCTATTTTTTGGATGATAAATTTGTGGTGACTTTGGGCGAATATAATAGTCTGAATAACGTCACTTTTATTGAAGCTAACCCATCAGAAAACCCAATTGTGACCTTTGAGATTGCTGGTTCTCAATCGATGAAGGTCTATGTTGACTATGAACTTGTTGGAGAGTGGCATTCAACCAACTCCCTAAAATTGCCGAAGTATTATCACATTGTGGCACAAGAGGATTTAAAGCAGTTGGATTTTGATCTGCGAGAGGCCTATGTCAGCCTGGATTATAAAATGCCATCTGCGCTTGAAGACAATATCTATTATCACTTAACCAGTAAAGGTGAAATCTTGGGCTTACAAGTGAATGCAGGTGATTTTGTACAGTTTCACCACCAACAAAGAGAGATGATGCATTATCCGCAATAGTATGAATTTAAAGTAAATAATTAAGCAATGGTGATCAAAATAAATTGAGAGTAGTCCGCTACGTGGCTTTGCTTAAAATGTCAGCCTAGGTCTTAACTTTACATAAGTTAAGGCCTTTCTATTTATGGAGGAGAAATAATGACAGAGTTTGTTTCAACGGGTGCAGGGATTGCAGCCGTAATTAAATCTTATGGAGTATTTTTTATTGTTGTCATGGCACTCACTTTTATGTTTTTGGCATGGATGGTGGTGATTATGACACGGTTACCCAAGTCTCGACGTGAATGGGTGGTTTCACTTATTTCAACAGCCGTTGGCAGTATTGCAGGAGGTGCTTTTGTGATTCAGCATTTTGGCTTACAAGAATGGAGTCAAAACCCGTATGGCGCATTTGCCTTAGGCGGTTTGTACTTCCTTTGTGGTTTGCCGGTATGGGCGATTATTCGTTGGACCTTTAATTATATTAATGCACGAGAAGATTCAACCATCTTGGATGTAGCAAAAGAGGTGAAAGACTTTAAAGACAAATTCTAAAGAAAAACAATCCAATGCCGCCTTCGGGCGGTTTTTTATTATAAAGAGGAAAATGACATGAAAATAACACAACACGGTTTTGATATTTTGCGCCACACATTTGGAAAATTAACTCAGCTTCAAGTCGATGGAATGAATTTTCTGGTTTCAGTGCTGGATGAAGATGGGACGATTACATCTGCCCAAGCGGCTTATATATTGGCAACGGCTTGGCACGAAACGGCTAAAACGATGCAACCTGTAATTGAGTATGGTTCAGAAAAGTATTTAAAGTCTAAGCAATATTATCCCTATATCGGCTATGGCTATGTGCAACTAACATGGTTGGCAAACTATAAGCGAATGGGGGATTATTTAAAAATTGATTTAGTGAAAAATCCAAAACTGGCTTTACAAGCAGATATTGCAGCCCGTGTCATGATTGTTGGAATGAAAAAGGGTATGTTTACGGGTAAAAAACTATCTGATTATATCAAGCTGAATCATAAAGACTATATAGGTGCTAGGCGAATCATTAATGGGACAGATAAGGCCGAGTTGATCGCAGGATATGCAGAGACATTTGAGGCGGTCTTGCAAGCTTCTGAAGTTACGCTTTTGTCCTGTTGAGGGAATAGAAGTTCATACCGATTTGATACGAACTTCTATTTGAATGTGATTCAGTCTGTGAGCTTATGCTGTGGCATTAAATGCATCACTATAAACCACTTCACCTGTCGGTACATGTTCTGTAAAAGGCAAGGCTTGGAAATATTCGGCAGGGACATCAGCTAATATCAGTCTTGAGTCTGCTTTAAAACCGAATCGGCCGTAATACTGTGGGTCACCAAGTAGAACGCAGCCAACAGCATCTAAATCTTTGAGTGCTTCCAAGCCAGCGTGCATAAGTTGAGAACCGATTCCTTGACCCTGATATTCTGGGAGTACTGAGATCGGACCAAGCCCATACCAACCTGTTGTGCCATCAGAAATCTGCACGGGTGAAAAGGCAATATGACCAATAATCTTATTACTACATTCCGCGACTAGGGAAAGCGTGAGCTGATTGGAATCACGTAGTGCATTCACAATGAATTGTTCAGTATGGCTTGAATGTACTTCTGTTGCAAAAGCAGCTTGGGTTAAATCAAAAATGCTCTGAATGTCAGATGGGTTTTCATCACGAATATGTATATTCATCTTAATTTTCTCTTGCGTTTCCTCATCTAAAATTGCTCGAATTTGTTTGAGTATCGGAGAGTCATTTGTATATTTCTCTCCATAACTTAAGTTAAATTCATAATCAAAATCAGGTGAGTTGATTCCTTGATTGTGTTGAAGGATGGTTTCTAACTTATCTAATGCCTTGACGATTTTTGCTTCGGGTGTTGTTGCATCTTCATATTCTTGCCAAAGTGATCGAATTAACATTTGAGGTTGATCATCTAAACATTCAGTTAATTGGTAAAGATCTTGTTTTTCCTGCTGATTCTTCGTTGGAAATTGATCTTTCAGAATGGCTGGAATATCACCATGAATCGCTTCACCAAGGTCATGAATTAAACACATTTTTAGTAACTTCTCAAAATCAATGTCTTTAAATTGATCAGCAAAAACCACTGCCATTAAGCATAAACGCCAGCTGTGTTCTGCGGTGCTTTCCTGACGGCCATTCGATGTATGTGAAAAGCGAATCACGTTTTTTAATTTTTCCGCTTCACGTAAAAATGTTAAGCGATTTTGAATTACGTTTAGTTCCATTTTCTTTCTCAAAAATAAACCATATCTAATTTGGATAGACCCGATTGACTCAACAGTAGGATAGACATATCTAAGACCAATCATGGGTTTATCCAAAGCCTATGATTGTTGATTAACGATTGTCTAACTGAGGGCGTACAGATCTAAGCCCATGTAGATTAATTTGATAGGGCTGTCCATTACAGGATTTGATCAGTCTTTTCTTTCTTAGCTTATTAAAAACTTCGAGGTTGCAATCGGACAGCAAGAAACCTTCTCTGCTATAGCATTCTACAGCGATGGTTTGACCAGCGTCATTGCGAAGTTTTACGATTTTTCCGCCTTTAGCCAAGACGTGAAGTGTCCGTTGTTCGGACTTAGATAAGTTCATGTTGTTATCCAGATATAAGTAATCAGAAGCAAAGTTAGGCTTGAAGCCAAAAAATTCGCGAAGATAACCAATTTCAATATTTGATTGAAATGTAGTTACCAGATTACTGCTATCTCCAACATAAAACCCTCGATATGGATGCGATACGATGTGTATCGCTAGAAATAGTAATGCAAGATAAATTAAAAAGCAATAATTGTGTGAAAAATAACATATCTAGGTATGAGAATCTTATTTTTTGGGTCGTTTTTCTTTGAGTCGCAAGTAAGCTGGTACAGATTTCTTTGCTTGCCGACGTAGCATAACTTTAATATATAACACGATGGCAAAACATGCGGTGGCAACGGTGAGCATCAGACTATTCATATAACTCATTACAGAGCTAACGTAACCAATGGTTGCTAAACGACGCTGCATCCGCTCAACTTGAGTACTGGATTCAATACCTGTGATTGCCCATGTACATAAATGCTCACAGTTATTAATAATGAGGTGATAATGGTTTTCATGCATGCGTGAGCGCATACGCCGTACAACAGCTTTGGCTTTGTAGCGTGGGGAATGGTAATGTCTCGTATAAATTGGCTTACCACGGGCAAAACGCTGGATAGAGGTCATTTCAATCGGATGCTTTTTAAAAATATGAGCAAACCCAGAATAATGAATAACCCGTCCACGACCTGCATAGATACCATGATGGCTATAGCCAAAGTGTTTTACGATGAGGTGAGCGCCAATCGAATAGCGCGGGTGTTTTTGCTGCATGTCGATACTATGATGTTTACACTATTATTTTAGTGAAAAATTGGGAATCAATCGAGCCTATTTGCACCCTCAAGTTCAAGATTATGTGTGGCGTTTGTATCTGCTATTTTGCGGTATGCCTTGCTATGGGACAATGAGGCAAATCAATGTTTAAACTTCGTATTTATGATGAAAAAATGGTTTTTCCTATCATTTGCATTTTTAGCCAGTTCACCTGTGTATGCGATGCAGCATGAAACTTTGCAATTGGATCAACAAAAATATGATGTGATTAAAGTTGAGGACCTAAATCAGCTGCAATTATTTTTAAAGCAACCCCAGAGCGATCGTTATTATCAGAAGTTTGCAGCAATTCAGAAAGCACTACCTGCTTGTGAGAAACTCAATTTTGCAATGAATGCTGGAATGTATCATGCAGATTTTCAACCTGTAGGTTTGTATATCGAAAAGGGCAAGGAGTTGGCTAAGCTCAATGTCGCGAAGGGCTTTGGTAATTTTTTTATGCAGCCGAATGGTGTGGTTGCTTGGAATGATCATCACGCTGTGATTAAAAGCACTGCTGATTATAAGCATGATCGATTTAAAGCTAAATTTGCAACACAGTCAGGGCCGATGTTGATCTATCAGGGGAAAATCAACAGCCAGTTTATTGCTGACTCGAATTCATTAAAAATTAGAAATGGGGTTGGTGTTAAAGGTAATCAGTTGTATTTTGTGATTTCACAGCAACGTGTCAGTTTTTACCAATTTGCTCAGTTTTTTAAGCAGCAATTGAAAATAGACAATGCATTGTATTTAGATGGCTCGATTTCCAGTATCTACTTAGCACAAACCAAACGTCACGATAAGCGTTTTAACTTAGGGCCAATCGTTGCAGAAGTGAATAGAGAGAAATGCATGTAATGCTGATGACCCTAATCTCTTGATAGAAAGAGATCAGGGTGGGCTTATTTTTATTGGATCGGCGGCTTGATCATCGCAAGTAATTCTTTGCGGCTGTAGCCTCGAGAAATCAGTACTTTCTTGATGCCTTTAATGACATCTTCATCTGTTGCTTTAACTAAAGCATCCAACAGTTGTTCATTGGTTTTGCATGAACAATCATTTTCAACGCAAGAAGTTTGGTTCTTGTGTTCATTATATTGTTCATCTGCATTGAACAGTTTTTGCCAAAAACTCATAGAGCCTTCATATACAACCTAACATAGGTCGAAATATAGCCGCTTTAAAATAAAATACAAGTCAGCTTAAGTGATAAAAGCAGCAGTTAAACTTCAATTTTTTCGATGAGTCTTTTAAAGTTTAACGAAATTATGACATTTGAATGACTTGACCTTTGAAAAATATCATTTTTTTATAAATATACTTTGAATAAAAATAAAGGGTTACTCGAACCCTTTATAAATTACTGTTACGTTGAAATAATTTGTTTAAATCTTTTCAAGCAAAACACCTGATTCCACATGATGAGTAAAAGGGAATTGATCGAACATCGCGAACTTCACAATTCGATGGGTTTGGCTAAGTGTTTTTAAGTTGTCATGCAAGGTATCTGGGTTACATGAAATATAGAGAATACGTTCAAAACCTTGTAATAGCTTGAGCGTTTCATCATCGATTCCTGCGCGAGGAGGATCAACAAAAACCGTGTCAAAGTCATAGCCTTGAATATCAATATTGGCTTCTTGTAGACGTCTAAATTCGCGTTCGCCTTGATATGCCTGAGTAAACTCTTCGGCAGATAAACGCGCCACTTGAATATTCTCAATCTGGTTTTGCTCAATATTCCATTGCGCTGCGTAGACTGAAGATTTAGCAAGTTCAGTTGCGAGAACACGCTTAAATTTCAAAGACAGTGGCAAAGTAAAGTTACCGTTACCACAATACAATTCTAGAAGGTCTTTTTCGGACTTTCGTGCAGCATCACAAGCCCATTCCAACATATGTTGACACACTTGCGCATTCGGCTGGGTAAAGCTGCTTTCAATTTGTTTGTATTTAAAGGTACGACCATGAACATTAAGTTGTTCAACTACATAGTCTTCGCCAATAATCACTTTTTGGCCACGGCTACGACCCATGATTTTAATATTCAGTTTTTCAGCTAGTGCTTTAGCCGTGGTTTCCCATTCAGCATCTAATTTACGGTGGTAAATCAGCGTGACCAGTATCTCTCCACTTAAGGTTGAGAGAAAGTCTGCTTCAAAAACACGTTGCGATAAAATAGGAACTGCTTTTAATTCATCTAATAAACGTGGCATCAAATCATTGATGCTTTGATCTGCAATCGGAAACTCATCCACGCGGATAACTTCTTTTTGTTTTCCATCTTCAGCACGTTCAAACATGGCATAGAACAAATCATCTTCGGTATGCCAGATACGAAATTCTGCACGCATACGGAAATGTTGTTCAGGCGATTGAAACACTTCTAAAGCTGGTGGATTGAACGATGCAAACTGTGTAGTAATACGTTCAACTTTCTCTTGAAGTTGCTGTTGGTAAGATATGGTCATAAAAAAGAAAACTACAGGTGAAATCTAAACGGGAATGGTATCAAAAAAGCACGCTAAGGTGCAGGAAATTATGACATTCACTTATTTAGATGCTGCATCTATAGAGAGTACAGATTGGATAAAATCTGCTTTAATTTTCCGATATTGGTCTTGAGATAAGCCAACACACCTTTGTTTGAGCTGATTATATTGTTGGGTCAAGCTGGGCGAGTTTCTTAATAGATCCCGAAAGGTGATGAAATTGCAAAATTCTGAACCTGTTACCACAACTTGTAAGGCTACATCATGTTCTAAAGATTCCAGCATACACAGTTCGTGGGTACGCAATGTATCAAATTTTTCTTTAAAATTAAACTGTTGTAATTTTTCAATTGAATCTAAAAATTGATGGGCGGGTACTTCAATATAAATATCGAGATCACCTTTTGAAATTGCGTTAGCAATAGCAGATGAACCTATATGTTCAACAATTGCAAAAGGAATAAGTTGCTGGATTTTATTTTTATAATCCTCAAAAAGCTGAGCGCAGTTGGGTTGATATTCAGGAGCTGAGAAAAAATGCATCTAAATGGTCTCATTTTATTATTGCTATTTTAAAGGTAACGTTAAAATAATAAAAAACCCGAACCATGTAAACATGATTCGGGCTAGGATGAGGAACGTTTGAAGTTCCGCAAGAGACTGAAAATTAGTCTTCAGATAAAGTCATTAAACTCGCATTACCACCTGCTGCTGCTGTGTTTACGCTAATTGCTCGTTCAATGACTAGGCGTTCTAAAGGGATTTGTTCATTTGCTTGTAACTGGGTAATCCCGACAATCGCACCTGAACGATTCGCAACTTTAGTTTGCAAGTCTTGCAACTGTTCAACAGAACCATGATGAAGCACGGCATCAAACGCATCTTTTTCAACACTTGAAATCACGGTGATTGCATCTAAGACATCTTTTGGTAAAGACGCTTTGTGTTTTACTAAGAATGCATTGTCTTTCAACACAGCCGCAGTACTGCTGACAGAGAAAATCGCAAGTAATTGTTGAAGCTGGCTTGCTTCATCATTCGCAATCGAAAGTACACGATGACGAGGCAAGATAATGTATTGGTTGCTTTCACCAGTAGGACCTTGCAACTCGTAGAACTTACCTACACCAAATGCTGGAATCGTTGGAATTGCTTGAGGCATGTTTTGGTTTGCCCAAGCCAATAAGCTTTGATAAGCAACATTTGAAACTGCATCAAACTGAGAGATTTCAGCTTTCACCGCAAATGGGGTCGCCAATACTTTCTCTGAACAATGTTCCATCAAGCGGTACATATAAAGTGGACCACCAGCTTTAGGACCTGTACCCGATAAGCCTTCACCACCAAATGGTTGAACGCCTACAACAGCACCCACGATGTTGCGGTTGATATATAAGTTACCCACCTCAGCACGTTGGATCACAGTATTGATAGTTTCATCAATACGTGTATGGAGACCCATAGTTAAGCCATAGCCTTTAGCATTGATACGGTCGATCAGTTGCTCAAGTTCGCCATACTTATAAGTGATGATGTGCAATACAGGACCAAACACTTCGCGTTCTAGATCGTCAAGGTTTGGCAATTCAATCGCTGTTGGCGGAACAAATGTACCTTGTGCAAGCGCTTGTTGGCTTACCGCATCGTTAAACATCAATTGATGAACAGGGTAGCCCTTAGATTTCATCTTTTGAATGTGCGTATCGATGGTTTGTTTTGCTTCAGTATCAATTACTGGGCCAATGTCAGTTTTTAAGATCGCAGGGTTGCCAACGATCAACTGTTGCATTGCACCTTTCAACATTTTGATAACTGTTGCAGCGCTGTCTTCTTGCACACATAAGATACGAAGTGCAGAACAACGTTGACCCGCACTGTCAAATGCAGAACTGACAACATCGAGAACCACTTGTTCAGTCAACGCAGATGAATCAACGATCATCGCATTTTGACCACCCGTTTCCGCGATTAACGGAATTGGTTGACCGTTTGGAGACAAGCGTTTTGCGACAGTCTTTTGCAAAATTTTTGCAACTTCAGTCGAACCTGTGAACATGATGCCTTGAACACGATCATCTTGGCTTAATTGCGCACCAACGGTTTCACCGCGACCTGGAAGAAGTTGAACAACGCCGTGTGGCACGCCAGCTTCCCAAAGCATTTGAACTGCTTGTGCTGCAATCAATGGTGTTTGTTCAGCAGGTTTGGCAATAACACAGTTACCACTGACCAATGCAGCTGCAATCTGACCAGAGAAAATCGCAAGAGGGAAGTTCCATGGGCTAATACACAATACGGTACCCAGTGGTTTTACTTGTGCATTTACAGGTAATGCTTCGATTTGAGTTGCGTAATAACGCAAGAAATCTACTGCTTCACGTACTTCAGCAATCGCATTGGCATAGGTTTTACCACTTTCACGGCAAAGCAATACCATCAACTCTTGAATGCGAGCTTCCATCAAATCTGCAGCGCGTTTTAAGCAAGCAGCACGTTCTACTTTATCTGTTGCAGCCCAGCTTTGTTGTGCTTGTACTGCTGCTTCAAGTGCAAGCTGTACATCTGCACTGGTTGCTTCATTTACATAGCCTACAACTTCACTATTCTGTGCAGGGTTTGTAATTGCAAGTGCATTACTTTCATCATGAACTGTCGATTCAAAACCAAGCAATGGTGCACTTTTCCAAACGTGGCTACGAAGTTTCTGTGCAGTTGCATCTAAATCTGTTAAAGGTTGATCATTATTCAGATCAAAACCATTTGAGTTAGGGCGTAATGGGTACAGATCATGCGGAAGTGGAATTGCAGGATGTTTTAATCCCAACTGACCTTCGTCTTTCGCAGAAGTTTGAATATCTTTGATTGGAGATTGAATCAAATCTTCAACTTTTAAAGTCTTATCAGCAATACGGTTTACGAATGATGTATTTGCACCATTTTCAAGTAAACGACGTACCAAGTAAGCGAGTAAAGTTTCATGGTTACCAACAGGTGCATAAACACGACATGGAACACCTAACTTACCATCTTCTTTAGACCCAACCACTTGTTCGTACAATGGCTCACCCATACCGTGTAAGCATTGGAACTCGTATTGACCTGGATAATATTTGCTTGGATCGGCCAAGGTATAGATCGTTGCAAGTGATTGCGCATTGTGTGTTGCAAACTGTGGATACACTTGATCAGGTGCAGCAAGAAGTTTTTTCGCACAAGCGATGTATGACAAGTCAGTGTGAACTTTACGGGTAAACACAGGGTAGTCAGTCATACCATCAATTTGTGCTTTCTTGATTTCGCTGTCCCAATATGCGCCTTTCACCAAACGGATCATCAGGCGTTTGTTGCTGCGTTTTGCAAGGTCAACGATATAATCCACAACGTAGAAGCAACGCTTTTGGTAGGCTTGAATTACGAAGCCAATACCTTTCCAATCCGCAAGTTTTGGCTCGAAGCATAAACGCTCAAGTAACTCGAGTGAAATTTCTAAACGCTCAGATTCTTCAGCATCGATGTTTAAGCCGATGTCATATTGTTTTGCCAAGCAAGCAAGCTCGAAAACTTTGTTATAAAGTTCGTGATGAACGCGGTCGATTTGTGCACGTTGGTAACGTGGGTGCAAAGCAGATAGCTTGATTGAAATACCAGGGCCATCATAAACACCGCGACCATTTGATGCTTTACCAATGGCATGAATTGCTTGGGTGTAATCGTTGTAATAACGATCTGCATCATGTTCAGTTAGCGCTGCTTCACCTAACATGTCGTATGAGTAGCGGAAACCTTTGTGTTCAAATGGTTTTGCATGCTCAAGTGCTTCTTGGATGGTCTCACCCGTAACGAATTGCTCACCCATCATACGCATTGCAACGTCAACGGCTTTACGGATAATACCGCGACCACTACGTGCTAAAAGACCCGTCAAAACACTCGATAAGCTGGTTTGCTTTGGTGTTTCCATTAACTTGCCAGTTAACATTAAGCCCCATGCAGCAGCATTTACGAACATCAAGTTACTTTGACCGACGTGATCTTTCCAGTTACCTTGGTTGATTTTGTCACGAATCAATAAATCACGAGTTGCTGTATCTGGAATACGAAGTAAAGCTTCTGCCAAACACATCAACGCTACACCTTCCTGTGACGAAAGTGAGAATTCTTGTAGAAGACCTTGAACAATACCTGCTTTACCAGCCGAGCTTTTACGTTCACGCAAATTATGCGCTAGGCTAAATGCAAGTTCATAAATTTTGTGGTCAAGATCAGGGGAAATATCTGCTGCTTCAGCAAGTACAGCGACTGCTTCAGGCTCAGCACGTCGCCAAGCTGTATTAATGCGTTGCTCAAACTCACTTTTTTCTTTAAATTCGGTAATATAACCGTCGATGTGAGCTGTTTCCATTTGTGCGGGAGTATCCAATGTATTCATACTAAATTCCAATAACAATCTCTAGAACATATTGAGTAGAGAGGTTTAGATAATTTATGATTACAGAATGAATCCCGAGTAACTCACTATAATTTACTTATTTTTTAGAGGAAAATTCAGTTGAATGGCCCTATTTATGCGTTAGATCGTACTGATCTGAAAATTCTGGATATTCTTCAAGCAGATGGGAGAATTTCTAATAGTAAATTAGCAGAATTAGTGAACCTATCACCGACTGCGGTAATGGCGCGCGTGCAGAAGCTGACCAAGGATGAATTTATCTTGGGATATGAGGCAAAACTCAATCCAAATAAGCTTAATGCGAACTTTTTAGTGTTCGTGGAAGTGTTGCTTGATAAGACCACACCACATGTATTGGATGATTTTATTGATGCAGTGACTCAATATCCTGAGATTGTGGAATGCCATATGGTTAGTGGTGGATTTGATTTCTTGATCAAACTGCGGAGTGCAGGCATGGAGGAATTTCGTCGGATTGCAGGGCAGATCTTATGGCAGTTGCCTGGTGTGAAGGAAACACGAAGCTACCCAGTCATGCAGGTGGTGAAAGACAGCTCTAAAATAAAAATTAAATCAAAATCAAAATTTTAAGCAAAAGAAAAGGGGCTCGAAAGCCCCTTAAATTTTTATCAGAATTATTTCATTTCACGCGCATAAATTTCATCAGCTTGTTCGAAGCGACTTGTTACCGCTGCATTTGGTGCTTTACCAAGTAAGCTCACTACAACGATACTGATCAAGGCAAAAACGAAGCCTGGAATAATTTCATAGATGCCTGTGTAACCGAAGAAGTTTTTCCATAGGATTACCGTCACAGCACCAACAACCATACCTGCCAATGCACCGTTCAAGGTCATACGTTTCCAGAACAATGAAAGAATAATCAATGGACCAAATGCTGCACCAAAACCAGCCCAAGCATAAGCAACTAGGCCAAGAACCTTACTGTCCGGATTTTGTGCAAGTGCAAGCGCAAGCATTGCAACTGCAATTACCATTCCACGACCAATCCAAACCAACTCTTTTTGAGATGCATTTTTACGGATAAAGCCTTTGTACAAGTCTTCTGTCAAAGCGCTAGAACATACCAGAAGCTGACAGCTTAACGTACTCATGATTGCAGAGAGAATTGCAGCAAGGATCACACCAACAACCCAAGGGTTGAATAAGATTTTGGTGAGTTCCATAAATACGGTTTCAGGGTTAGCTGTAACTGCTGCTGCAAATTCAGGATGCATTTGGAAATAAGCAATACCGATAAAGCCTGAACCAACTGCGCCAGCAAGACATAGAATCATCCATGTCATACCGATACGGCGAGCTGCTGGAATTGATTTTACCGAGTCCGCAGCCATGAAGCGCACAAGGATATGCGGTTGACCAAAATAGCCTAGACCCCAAGCTGCAGCAGAAAGAATCGCAACAACGCTTAAGTTTGTCGCAAAATCAAACGCATGCGGACGTACACTTTCAACAACTGCAGTAAACTCTTCCATCCCAATGCCTAGAGACATGTAGGTCACGATTGGAAGGAGTAATAATGCAAAAATCATTAAGCCTGCTTGGAAAGTATCAGTCCAGCTGATTGCAAGGAAACCACCAATACACACATAACCAATGGTTGCAAATGCACCTAACCATAAGGCTGTGCTATATGGCAAGTGGAACAATGTTTCGAATAATCGTGCACCAGCGACCATGCCAGAAGCACAATAAATCGCAAAGAATACAAGAATAATCAATGCAGATGTGACGCGTAGGATTTTCTTCTGATCATCAAAGCGACCAGTAAAATAATCAGGCAAGGTAAGGGCATTGTTTTGGACTTCGGTATGTACACGTAAGCGTCCAGCAACCAAATACCAGTTTAGCCATGCACCGATAATCAAACCGATGGCAATCCACGATTCAGATAAGCCAGTTAAGTAAATTGCGCCAGGTAAACCCATGAGTAACCAACCACTCATGTCTGATGCACCCGCAGATAATGCGGTCACAAAACTGCCTAGACTTCGGCCTCCAAGAATATAATCGTCAAGGTTTTTGGTAGAAAAATAGGCGTATAAACCGATGCCAAGCATGGCCAGGATATAGACCACGAATACAACAACTGTGGGATTAGAAAAATTCATAATGGATGCCTGTCCTTACATATCCATAATTTGCAATCACACCTGAATAGCTAAAAAAATGATTTACTATTCTTGGGATTGATAAGGTCACAGATTCAAGCACAAATGATTTTTAAAATACTGTTATGTTTGTGTATTTAATTTGTATATTTTATGTAATTTAAAATAAGTGTATGAATCTTAATTTTTTAATTCAAAAAATAGGATTTTTTTTCATCAAAATATGAGTGGTCGGTGTGCAAAAAAAACTCAAAATGTATGCAAAAGTTACAATTTATAAAATGTACAGATGTAGATTAAATTAAATCAGTTAAAAACTAGGCAGAAGTTTTGACATATAATGTTACAACAGCAACAATTCAGAAAAATTTGAATATAAAAAAATATAATGTTAAGCGCTTTTGCTAATGAAAAATTGCGTGGAATCTCTCATATTATTTCATTGCACCATTAGGGTGCATTGTCTGAGAGAAATGGAAAGTGGAAACGGTTCAAACGGCAACGATAAGAATAGAGCATGATTTGCTCGGCGCGAAAGAAATTCCAGCCGATAGTTATTATGGAATTCATACACTACGCGCAATTGAAAATTTTAAAATCTCTTCGCAAAAAGTTGGACAAAATGGCTACTTTATTCGCGCATTGGCGCAAGTAAAAAAAGCTTCGGCTCAAGCGAATTTAAGCTTTGGCAAACTTACTGAAACTCAAAGTTTAGCAATTCAGCATGCCTGTGATGCTTTAATCACTGACACAGAAAAATGGCGAGATTCCTTCCCAATTGATATCTATCAAGGTGGGGCAGGTACATCAATTAATATGAATACGAATGAAGTGATTGCCAATATTGCGCTTGAATCATTAGGTCATCAAAAGGGTCAATATGATGTGATTCATCCAAATGATCATGTCAATAAATCACAATCGACCAATGACGTATATCCAACAGCGCTTCGCCTATCAACTTATTGTTCTTTAGATGCCTTATTCATACAAATGGACAAGTTAATTACGTCATTTGAAAATAAAGCAATTGAATTCTGCTATGTGTTAAAGATGGGGCGTACCCAATTGCAAGATGCGGTTCCAATGACATTGGGTCAAGAGTTCCGTGCTTTTGCGACCTTATTAAAAGAAGATGTACGTTTAATCAAACGGACTCGTGAATTATTGCTTGAAGTAAACTTGGGTGCGACTGCAATTGGCACAGGTGTAAATACACCAAAGGGTTATGCCATCAAAGCCGTTTCCTGCTTAAAAGACATTACAGGTTTGAATCTGGTGGGTGCAGAAGATTATGTTGAAGCAACCAGTGACTGTGGTGTATTCATCATTTTATCGAGTGCTTTGAAGCGTCTAGCATGTAAGCTTTCAAAGATCAGTAATGATTTACGTTTGCTTAGTTCTGGACCGCGTACAGGTTTAGGTGAAATTCAGTTACCTGAATTACAGGCTGGTTCTTCGATCATGCCTGCAAAAGTAAATCCTGTGATTCCTGAAGTGGTGAATCAAATTGCATTTAAAGTAATTGGAAATGATCTCACTATTACTTTTGCAGCGGAAGCAGGACAATTACAACTCAATGTGATGGAACCTGTGATTGCGATTTCATTGAATGAATCCATCGAGCTGCTTACACATGCAATCCAAAGCTTGGATGAGAAGTGTGTGCGTGGTATTAAGGCAAATGAACAAGCCTGCCATGATGCAGTGATGCGTAGTGTGGGTATTATTACGCTGCTTGATCCATTATTAGGTCATGCACTGTGCGATGAAATCGGTAAACAATGTATTGCTGAGAATAAAACCATTCAAGAGGTGGTTCTAGAGCGTGGTCTACTGACTCAGACTCAACTTGATGAGATTTTCTCTTTTGAGAATCTGGTATCTGAAGTTGATGGCATTCAAGTCGATTATGTTGCTTAGAACCTGAAAATTAAGTTGTGAAAAAAGCCCAGTTCAAATCGAATTGGGCTTTTTTGATTGCGCTGAAAAATACTGGATTTGTGAAATAATTTGATCGGGTCAACACAACTGTTTATTCCTGTGATCAAGTCAACTGGCATATTACAGATCATTACAGAGTAGGTGGTTGTCTTGTCTAAGCGGCTCACCTATGGTCTAAGAGGTGTCTTAAGAACACCAATGCTTAACAACAATAAATAAGTGAAATAACGAAGGTAGAATAATGATGATGCATCACTTTATTAAACGTAGTTTAATCTCGATGGGAATATTGGTACTACCCGTAGTACCTTCATTGGTTTTTGCTCATGGTTATGTGCTTAAACCAGAATCTCGAGCTTATGCCTGTAAGTTAAATAAGAATACTCAATGTGGCAGCATTGTGTGGGAGCCGCAAAGTTTAGAAGCTCCGAAAGGTTTTCCGCAGTCTGGACCACCAGATGGACAGATTGCCAATGCAAATTTGAGTCAATTTTCAGAATTGAATGCCCAATCACCGACACGATGGTTCAAAACAAATTTGCCCACAGGTGCAAATGACTTTACTTGGCAGTTTACAGCACAACATGTGACTCAAGGCTGGCGTTATTTCATCACTAAACAAGGGTGGAACTCTTCAGCACCTTTAGCACGTAGTTCTTTTGATCTAAATCCTTTTTGTACTGTAGATGGTAAGTACCAAAAACCTGCCGGTGTGGAAACACATCGATGTAATGTACCTGCTGACCGAAGTGGTTATCATGTCATTCTTGCGGTTTGGGATATCGGCGATACCAGTAATGCCTTTTATAATGTCATTGATGTAAATGTCGGTTCAGGTAGTCCAACAACACCAGTCGATCCGCAGCCACCGAAACCAGTTCAAAGCTGGAACGATATTGGTGATATTAATCCGCTTGATGACCTATTGGTAAATGATCGGGTATCCACACGAGTTTTTGATACCAATGGTGAAAATCCAAATTTAAGAACAGAATTACGGATTACCAGTACTGCCAATGGCAATCGAAATGTTTGGCCACGCTTATTGGCAGAAGCTATTAATCGAGAACACAGTGCCTTACGTGCAGGCGTTAAAAATGCCAATGGTGATATTGTGCCTGTAAGTGGGAAAAATGATGTTTATAGCAGTTTAAATAGTGGTATCCAACGTGTCGAAATCAAAATTGAGCGTGCCCCGATCAGTGGCGGTGGTTCTTATGATTTTATTTATCCGAAGAGTATTGCTACTTATAAAGCAGGGACCAAGGTATTAGGTAGCGATGGACGTATATATCAGTGCAAACCTTTTCCTAATAGCGGTTGGTGTACCATTCAAGCGCATCAATATGTACCTGCTACAGGCTCGAACTGGCAGGATGCTTGGCTTTTACTGAAATAATCAATGTTCTAAAAAATAAAAAACCGAGGGTCTAACTCGGTTTTTTAATATATCAATCCAAATAGATCGGTCTGATTTATAAAAATTATAAACCTGATTCGTATTCGCTATTCGAAAGCAATTTTTCAACATCAGCCATATTGTCTGGCTTAATCTTATAGATCCAACCCTTACCATAAGGCTCGTCATTGACAAAATCAGGATCATCTTCAAGGTCAGTATTCACTTCAACCACGGTTCCAGAAACAGGTGCGTGAATATCAGAGGCTGTTTTCACAGATTCAACAATGCCAGCTTGTTCAGTTGCGGTGACATGGCTACCCACTTCAGGCGTTTCCACATAGACTAAATCACCCAACTCATCTTGTGCATGGTCAGTAATCCCTGTAATAACGAGGTCGCCCTCAATTCTTACCCACTCATGCGTACGTGCATATTTCAATTCTGCTGGATGATTCATGACAACTCCTTAACAATCTGTCGTATCATTTTTATTTGGTTTATACATGCTTTTCAATAAAAACAAAAGCTTTCGTAAATTTATAAGTAAGGGTCTTTACGCCAGTTACTTGGGCTACGACCACTCCAGCGCTTAAATGCTCGGCTGAAATTCGCGACATCGGAGTAACCGAGTTCATCTGCAATTTGCTCCAAACTATAATCGGTTCGAGACAGCAAAGAGGTTGCATGACGGTAACGCACCTCATCGACGAGGGTTGAGAAGGATGTACCTTCCGCAGCAAGTTGGCGTTTCAAGGTGCGATCCGACATATGTAAACGCTCAGCCACGCTTTCAATGCTGAGATAATGCTGCTCTGAATTGGTTAAAATATCACGTACGCGCATTGCTAAACGACGACGCTCGCCCAGTGCAGAGAGCTCTGTTTCGCATTGGTTAATGGCAATCTGGCTGGCAATGGGATCTGCATTGACCATTTTTAAGCCAAGATATTTTTTATCAAAGCTAGAAATCAGATGGGGCTGATTAAAGCGTACTGTACTGGTTAATCGATCTTTATATTTTTCAAAGCCAGCAGGTTCAGCAAAGTCCAGATCAACCTCACCGCTAAGGTCATCAATTCCGGTTAAGGCTTTGGCCATGGTCATAATACCAATGGTTAAGCCTAAAATAATTTCTGTACGCAATGGCTCAACTTCAATATCACATTGTAGCTGTAAGGTTGCTTTAGGACCAAAGGTAGAGAAATAGAGCTGTAAAAAGGGAAGGCGTAACTGAATGAAACGGCTTGCCAGAGCAATAGCATCGGTAATGTCATGCGCCGTCATAATGGCATAGCCAATAAAGCCATGAATGGAAATACGCATCTGCGTACCTAGATGAAAGCCCAGTGTACTTTCACCTGTAAGGCGCAAAGAGTGTTTCACCAATTCATTCGCAATCGGTGTTGGAATTCGATAGTTCGGATCAGCCAGTTGTTCGCTGGTTAAGTGAAACGGTGCAAACAATGTTTCATCGCTATATCCCCAGCGAGAAACTACATCTAACAGCAATAAGCCATAGACGCCTGGTATTCCTTGATCTTGACGAGTTGAGGTTGTTTTCATGTGCTTTCCGTGGCGCTCATCAATTTTGCCAATATCTTTTAAACATTTAAGTCTTAAACATCTTTACATGAAAAAAAATAATCAATCATAAAAATTGTTGGACAAAACAGTCACCGAATATTCAAGAATCAAGTTGGTTTTCTAAAGACCATAATTTTGGTTGTTGATATTAATAGCACATCACCATATTGGTTCAAAGCTTGTGTTACGTAGCTGACGATACCACGATCATTTTTAGTTTTAGATGGCACAATTGCAGTAATTTCAATTTCTACATGAATTTTATCGCCAACACGGGTTGGGCGAGGCCAGCGTAAGCTTGATTCAGTGCCTAACAGACCACCTGCAACGGGAAAACATTCCGTCCATAAACGCATGGTCACCGCAGAAGTATGCCAACCGCTCGCGGCTAATCCTTGAAAGATAGGATGTTCTGCTGCTGCCTGTTCATCTAAATGAAACGGCTGAGGATCGTATTGACCTGCAAATTGTTTCACTTCTTCAAGTGTCATTTCATATTCGCGGCTGCTAAAACGATCACCAATATTTAAGTCTTCTAAATACAACATTATTCTGTGTCCTGAGTCACTCGCTGTTCAACTAAAAAACCACCTGTTTGGCGTTTCCATAATTGTGCATACAAGCCATCATTAGCAATCAATTCCTCATGTGTTCCTTGTTCAGCAATTCGACCTTGATCAAGGACAATAAGGCGATCCATTTGAGCAATAGTAGATAAACGGTGCGCAATTGCAATGACTGTTTTGCCAACCATCAAGTCATTTAAACTACTTTGAATCGCTGCTTCGACTTCTGAATCAAGTGCACTGGTTGCTTCATCGAGGATGAGAATCGGTGCATCTTTGAGGAAAACACGCGATATCGCAATACGTTGACGCTGTCCACCAGAAAGCTTCACACCACGTTCACCAACGTAGGCATCAAATCCAACACGACCTTTTTGATCTGTCAGTTGTGGAATGAACTCTTCTGCTCTGGCTTTTTTCACCGCGAGCTCGACTTCAGCTTCAGTCGCATTTGGACGACCGTATTTAATATTTTCAGCTACAGTACGATGTAGTAACGAAGTATCTTGCGTGACTAATGCAATATTGGCGCGTAAGCTGTCTTGAGTAACATCATGAATATTTTGACCATCAATCAAAATACGACCTTGGTTGATATTGTAAAAATGTAGTAGTAATTGGATTAGTGTTGATTTACCAGCACCAGAACGCCCAACAACACCAATTTTTTCACCAGGTTTGATGGTCAGATTAAAATGCTCAATGACATTTTTTTGGTTATAAGCAAAGCTAACGTCCTCGAATCGGATTTCACCACGTTGAACTTTTAATTCAGTCGCATCTTTCTTGTCTTGAATTTGGATCTGTTTACCTAGAGTTGTCATACCATCCTGAATGGTACCGACATTTTCAAACAACATGGTGACATGCCACATTAAAAACTCAGCCATACTGTCTAGCTTCAGTACCATTGCTGTAGTGGCTGCAATTACCCCAATCGCTGCTTGCCCTTGTGTCCATAACCAAACAGAAGTGCCAATCACACCAATGTATAGAAATGCACTGAGTAACCGAATGCTGATTTCGTATTTGACCCCTAAACGCATTTGCTTATAAACCGTCACCATAAACTCTTGCATGGATTCTTTGGCATATTGGCTTTCACGGCCTGCATGCGCAAAAAGTTTTACAGTTTGGATATTGGTATAAGCATCGGTTATACGACCTGTCATGACAGCACGTGAATCTGCTTGTTTTTTGGAAATTTTACCTAAACGGGGGATAAAATAGCTGGCAATTACAATGAAAAAAACCAGCCACAACATTAAGGGAATAATTAGTACAGGAGAAATTGATCCCAAGACCACACTAATGGTAATGAAGTAGATCAGTACATAAACCAGCATATCGCCTAAAATCATCCAGAATTCGCGTACAGCCAAAGCTGTTTGCATCACCTTGGCTGAAAGGCGACCTGCGAAGTCAGTATGGAAAAATTCTAGGCTCTGTTGTAATAACAAGTTATGGAAGCGCCAACGCATGCGCATTGGGAAATTACTAAACAAAACTTGATGTTTGACCACAGATTGCAGGCTGACAAAGAAGATATTTGCAAAAAGAATGCTAATAAGGATAGTGAGGTTCTGTTGGTTGTTTTCTAGGAATGTGCTGGGTTGGCTTTGCGCCAGCCAATCGACCAATTTTCCAATATAAGAAAAAAATAGTGCTTCAAAACTGGCCGCAGCTGCGGTACACGCAATCAAAATAAATAGATAAGGGCGGATACCTTTGGTTGATTGCCAAACGAAAGCAAAGAAAGTAGTTGGTAATGGTTTGTTTAAGTCTTTCGTTGGATAGGGATCAACTAATTTTTCAAACCATTGCAGCATGCCGCTTTTCCTCTCGTTATACAGTACGATTCAGCTTACCTTGGTAGGATATCAGAAAACCTGACAGAAGATGGCAAAAGAAAATAAATGATAAGAAATGAAAAGTAGCAAAAGATTAAACTTCTATTTTAAGAGAAGAAGAGCTATTAGATGAATAGACGATGGCAATAGTAAGTATTGGGTTTATAAAACTAGTGAAATTATTTTAATCATGCTCAATAATTATTTTTATAGTAGGGTGTTCGTTGTTAAATGCAATGATCAATAATAGAGGTGGAAATGAATCACCAAGAAAATAAAATGGATGAACTAGCACAATCAGAAAATGAAGACCAACAGCAACAGAATTCTGCTGTACATTCAATTGATGTCAATCCTATAGATTTAGTTGAAATTGTTATTGAAATGGGAAATGGTGTAGTGGATGTAGCTTCAGCAATAGTAAAGAATATTGATATCAATTTTTGATTGAAAAGTTTATCTTAAAACAAATTTTATTATTTTAAAAAATACATTCTAATTATTTTATTTAGTTATTTTTAATATTTAATTTTGTTTTTCTAAAACTATATAAGCCTGTTTTAAGGCGATTTTTTGATCTTTATTGTGGTATAATGGATGAAAATTAATATATATAGAAACGGTGATGAAAATAATATTCATAGTTATACTTATGTTTTTATTCAGTATATCTTGTGTCACGAATGCTAAATCTTTTAAAGATGATTACATTAATTTATCTGATGTTTATTTCAAATCTATAGATGAGCAAATTCAATTTGAATATGGATTAAGAGGAAAAGTAAAGTCGAAAAACGAGCAGTTAGAAGCAAAACAAAAAGAATGTTTGGTTGAAAAGAGTAAAGTGAATCTACATAAATTGATTATTGAGCATTATTTAGAGTATCAGGGCTATATGCAAGATGCGGCTGTCAGTGTCATGGAAAAAAATGAATTTAATTTTACTCAAAATGAAGCACAGAAAAATTATGCAGCACTTAAAAATGAGTTAAAACAAACGAGGTTTCCTTGTTAAGTAACTGTTATTTATAACTTATTATATTTATATTTAATTTGGTTCTTGACGGATAACACCCTTAATAAGTTAAGGGTGTGATGTCTAAAAGTATGATATTGATCAGAAGGAAATTGTAAAGAATTTAACTTGCTACAGGTGTCTTGCCTGAATTTTGTGTCATTTGCTCAAAATACTGTACTGCTGGTGAGCGGGCCATATAAGCCAACGCCTGTGCAGTATCTCCTTCATGGACTGGGTTAAATTTTGGAGATGTCCAACGTAATGTTGCTTTCCATAAATATTTAATGGTTGGCAGATTGTCAGTTTGGGTCGCTGTTTTTTCAAATTCGCGGATAAAGCTAAAGAATCCACGGCGCATTAGTTTTTGAATATCTTGATGTTCTAAATCTTGTTGACCAAGGCTGCGTGCAAAATCTGCGAGGAAGAAGATGAACAGTGGGAACACGCCCATCATGATCACTTGCCTAGAGATATAAAAGCCGAACTTGTTGGTGAGTAAATGTTCAAAAAGGTCATATGCGACACAGCGATGTTCAACTTCTTCGGCTAGATGCCAACGAAACAAATCGGTCATTGCAGGGTCTGCTGTATCCCATGATTTACTATCAAGTGTCCACTGACCAATTGTTCCAGTGAAGTGCTCAATCGCGGCGATCACACCAACGCGGAATAACAACCAGTACTCATCTAGCTTTTCACCTTTTAGATAAGGAATACCTAAAGGCTTGTCTCCTAGAAGAATATTAAAAATAAAGTGAGCTCGATTTAACGGGTCTTGGATGTCATAGCCATTTTCTCTCAAGAAATCTTGTGCTTTTTCATGTGCACGCGCATGCGCTGCTTCTTGGCGAACAAATCCAATCACTTCTTGTTTTAGATTTTCATCAGTGACGTAGGGTACTGCCTTATTAAAAACACGGCAGAACCAAAATTCACCAGCGGGTAACAACATATTGATGCCATTGGCAATGTGAGAGCATAAAGGATCGTTTGGCATCCAACAAACGGAAGACTCTGAAAAATCAAAATGTACTTTTCTAGCTTTAAGCTGATGATTCTCTGTGATCATACCTGTCACCCAATATTAAATTACGAATCAATTTGAATAGGTAATTTTTAGCATTGAGTAAAATTGTTCACCATGTGCATATAGGACAAAAATAAGGTTTTAACCGATTTTAAGGATAAAATATGAAGTTTTTTGCTTAATAATGTTTTAAAAAACAGACATAAAAAAGCCATATCTATTGGAGATATGGCTTAAATAGACCCAATCAAACAGCCATTTCTATAGCTTGGTGATTAGCCAAAGATTTGTAAAATACTCTGAATGACAACAACGTTGACAAGGTCAATAAAGAATGCACCGACAAGTGGAACAATTAAAAAGGCTTTGTGAGATGGACCATACATATTGGTAATGGCTTGCATATTCGCAATCGCATTTGGTGTTGCTCCCATACCAAAACCACACAGGCCAGAGGCCAGTACTGCTGAATCGTAGTTTTTCCCCATCACACGGAATGAGATATAAACTGCAAAGACCCACATCGCGATAGACTGAGCAATCAATAAGATGATCATAGGAATCGCAAGATCTGCCAACTGCCATAATTTCAATGAAACCAGAGCCATGGCCAAGAATAATGCGAGCGCCGTATTACCAAATACGTCTATCGAACGATCAAAGATTTCTTGCTTCAAGCCTGTTTCTAAGACATTACGCAAAAGAATACCGCCACCCAATGCCCATACAAAGGTAGGCAATTCAATTGCAGTACCAATCGTCAGGTTTTTCATGGTTTCAGCAAAAGCCAAAGCAAAGGCAAACATACCTAAAGTGACAATGGCATTATCCGCTGTGATCAAACGAACTTTTTGTGGTGCTTCAAATGTGTACTCGCTATCAGTAAGTGGAGCATCCTTATTCTCTTCGCGTATTTCAGCGTTTAAAGGCGACGCCAGATTATGCTTACGAATAAGATAACGTGCTAATGGGCCGCCCATTAGACCACCTACAACCATACCAAAGGTTGCACTTGCAATCCCCATTGGTAATGCACCTTCAACCGCATATTTAGTCTCAAAAATTGGGCCCCAAGCACCTGCTGTACCTAATCCACCGACTAAGGCAATAGAACCTGCGACAACACCCATTAATGGATCTAGACCCACGAGAGAGGCAATTGTCATACCGACGCCATTTTGAATAATGACAAAGAAAGAAATCGCAATTAAGAAGATAATTAAGGGCTTGCCACCTTCCTTAAGTTTGGCAAAATTAGCACTCAAGCCAATCGATGCGAAGAACATGAGCATGAAAGTATCTTGCATTGGCTTATTAACAGAGATGGTATAACCCGCAAATTGATGAATTAAATAGAAAATAATTGCACCGACCAAACCGCCTGCGACGGGTTCTGGGATATTGTATTTGGTTAAAAAGGGGATGTGCTTATTTAAAATGCGTCCTACATAGAGGACCAACACCGCTAGCATGAGCGTATATGTTGGATTAAGTATGAAATCCATAGATATCCTTAAAATATGAACCGTCAAGAGAGTAAAAAGGCTCTCTCAGATCGCTAGAGTAAATTAAAAAAAACAGCTTTAAAATATGTGATGTGGTTAACAATTAGACATTGCTATGTATGAACAGTAGCTGCAAAAGATTTGAATAAACAAAGAGTAAAATTCCAGTAAATTTAAGCATTTAATTTAATAGTTGTTTATTTCAGAACATGTTGAATTCTGCTAGAGATTTTAGTTGTAGAGACCAATTGACCTTTATTATAAGAAATGATTCGATAGGATGATTTCTATGCATTTAAGTCGGTATAAATTTATGCTTGAAGATGCGGATGGATATTAAATGAAGCATTTAGCAACGTTTCTTTAATCATTTGTTCTAGATGGATGAGCGAAATGGCCCAAAAATTACATTCTGTAGCCAAAATATTGCAAAGTACTCCAAGACGAGAACAGAAGGCGCATTGTTTTTATTAAAAAATACAATATATTTATGCACTTAATTTTATTTTTGTTGTAAAGGTTTATTAATGAATAAAAAGCATATTATTTTGTCTACGGTTATTGGTTTAGTTGTCGGTGGTTTAATTGGTTCTTTGGGCTATTCAAAAACAGCAGCTCGTTATGATGCAATGACAACAGCGTGTGTAATGATGAACCAAGCAGTAGAGAATGAGCTGTTAACTCCAGAACAGGTTAAACAGTTAGGCGTACTGACTGGTCAAAGCCTTAAGAAAGACTATCAATCTGTTGCTTCTAAATTCAATTTCTCTGAAAAACAGTTAGCAAATGCATCGGAAGGTTCAAATTGTAGCCAGTTTATCGTTGGTGTAAACGAAGCGAAATAATCTTTGTTTTATAGGAAAGCCCACTTTATGTTGGGCTTTTTTTGATTTTAGAAATATATAACTTGGTTTTATAGTGCAATAGAAAATGAAAATACTGTAGCTTAGAAAGTAGGCGTATACTGTATACAAGTACTAGAATTACATAGGCTCAAAAATGCTTGTTAAATTTGCAATACGATTCATGGGTGTCCTATTTATGGTATTGGCATTGGCTGCCATCATTATTCATTTCTTCTTTTCGAGTAAGTTAACGACAGATTTGTGGATTATTGTGGTTCCGATTATCCTTGGTGTACCGATGCTCACTTCTGTAATCATTGCTAAAGATGAAGAGTTGAGTATTCACTAAAAATTACAGTTTTATTGGTATAAAAGCTCATCAATAGATGGGCTTTCTGTTTTTCTGTGCTATAAAAATATTTCTAATGTACAAGGAGATTAATGTGGTTATTTCACAGATGATTCAACGCTTAGATCGAGAATATGACTTATTCATACATTCGCAAAACTATCAAAATCATAAAAATAGTGAGATGCAAATCAAAGCGCAGTTTTTAGTGAATGCTTTAAAAGTAATAAAATATCCATACACAAATTTAGTTCCTTTAGGTGGTGGAATATATAAGCTACTGAATTTTGATCATTTTGAATTAGATATTAATTTGTTCAATACACCTTCATTTCAGAATAAAACCGCTTTTATCAATTGGATCTCTCGCTGTTTGTATCAAGATATTGATAAGAAATAGCAGAGCAAAAAAAATTTAAATAGCAGTAATAAGTACTATTGTATAAAAACTTCATAAACCCGATTGATGAATTGACCAAATATCGGGTTTTAGTTTTTATTTTAAATATTTAAGTCAAAAATATTTTTTAAAAATCAAAAATAAATTATTATCTAAGTGCTTAAATTCAAATAAAAATAGGTGTGAGGATGAAAAAAATAGTTGTTGGGGTGATTGGATTAGCAGCATGCTTAATGACAGTAAATGGATGGGCAGATGAACCGTTACAAGTCAATTATGGTACGCCTCAAGCGTTAGGACAACGTACTGTCCAGCCAATCGAACAATCTTATCGAAGTGAAACAAGTAGTGGGATCGAGAGGTCTATATTTGCAGAATATTATGGCTCAAGATTAAAGTCAGATGAGATTGATGGTCACGAAAAATTAAATGGAATTGGAACGGGGATTACCTTTACTGCTTTAGATACGTTGAATTCAACATTTGGTCTGAACTATCAGAAGAATGCGGATTGGAAAAGTACGGAAATTAGTGTGAAAGGGGGATACAAGTTCTACAACTATGACAATACCTATGCAAATGCAAGTATAGGTGTAGGCTATGCATGGCTCAAAGCTGATAATCATGATGTTAAGCTACGTTATGTCACATTACCGATTGAGTTTGAGCTTGGTCATTATATTCAATCAAATGTCGCTGGTTATGTTGGACTGGGCTATAAATGGCTATATATAGAGAACTTTGATGATGTTTGTAGTGGCTATTTTTGTGATGGTACTGCATCAGATATCTTAGATATGGACGGAATTACATACAAAGCAGGTATCCGCTATAATTTTTAAGTGAATAATTACTATTGATTATAAAGGCTTATTGATAGATAAGCCTTTTTTATGTCTAAGATACGGGGTTACATAAAGTCGTTAAAATTGATGATGTTTTGATCAACACTTACCTATGCAAACAGTTAAAAATTGATGATCGATTAAGATAAAAGCTCAATGATTAATTAGAGCATTTTCAAATGACACATAATTTTGAATATAAACAAAAAAATTTAAAAACATCTCCCACTTTGAACGTTGGTACTTCGATTATTGATCGGTTTAGCCCGAAATACTGGCGTATTGATGGTCCACAGACGATGTCTTTTGCGATTACCAATTACGCAAATGGTTTTGAAGCGTCGTTTCGTTCACGAACAACATCAGATTTAGCTGGAGTTATTTGGGATTCTTACGATGCAAAAGACCATAAGTTTCTCGCATATGAAACTAAATACGATTACACCGGTGTGGTCTGGGATTTTGACATTGAATTATCTCCATCGATGCCCGTGTTAAACAATCCAACCTTAACACCAACACTCACAGTTCAATACAAAGCCAATGGTGTAGATAAAGTTGCGTATATTGTTTTATTCAATTATGCCAGCCAACCTGCTTCACGCTCAGCGCATATTCATATTAATTGGAATACTGTTAAAGCGGGCTTCTCGGCAACTGATACTATTCCTGTTACAAATATTCAGCGAATTTCATTTTCAGGTTTTAGCTCAAGTTATAATGGAAATTCGACACAACCATTGGCACAGGCTGAAGATGGTTATATCCGTGTTACTAACTCCGTGACAACAGGTCCAAATGCTAAACTCACGCTAAAGCGTGTGTCTGTGCCACAGCATAATTATGGTATGTGTACCAGTTATGACGATCATTATGATCTCAATCCGCAGCGATTGGTTGATAATATGCAGGCATTGGGCTATCACGGCTTGATTAATCATTATTGTGGGATGTCTAAATATCCTGAGATGTCATGGAAAAGTGATATCAACAAATGGCAAATTCCAGATACTCTATTGACCAATCAAGCTGTCGTGAATCCTTGTACACGTAAATGGCATGAGCGCTTTTCTCAGGCATTACAGAGTGCTGGTATGCAGCCTGTATTTGGTGTCAGTTTTGAAATGTACTCATTAGGTGCAAATGAGTTTTGGGCGCAACGAGACTGGAATAGTAATTTAGGTCGTACCGGTTATGAACCTCCGAGTTATTTCTTTAGCCCATGTGATCAGCATGCCTTGGCTTATCTGCACAAAGCATTTATTGAGTTTGCCGATACGATGGTTGTCGGTGGCTGTCCCGTGAATATGCAAATTGGTGAACCTTGGTGGTGGTATAACCAAGGCACAGACTTACCTTGTGTTTATGATTATCCGACTAAACTCGCGTTTAACGCAGATACTGGTTTGTATGCACCAGACTTGGGGACGATCTATGACGCAATGCATAAAACGGGGACGCCGTATGATCAGTTTAAAGCATGGTTAAGAAACAAGTTGGGACAAACTTGTCGAGATATTCGAACTGTGGTTAAAACTAAATATCCAAATGCAAAAGTGTGTCCATTAATTTTCTTTCCAACCATTCGGACTCCAATTGAAACTTTAGCAACGGATATTAATTTTCCTAGCGAGCACTACACATATCCAAATTTTGATTACATTATGACAGAAGCTTATGATTGGATTTTGGAAGCACACTTAGATTTAGCCCATCAAGCTGTTGCTGAAATTCCAAGCCAAGATCTGAACTATCCTGCGGATAAAGTGGCTTATTTAGCCGGATTTGTTCCTGATTCTTCGATTGCACATCTGTATGGATTTGATAAAACAAAATCTTATCGAACACCAATTTGGCAGCGTGTTTTTGGGGATATGCAGAATAATAACTCATTAGGGCTGATGAAGCAGCTTATTTGGGCCTATCCTCAAGTCATGCAAGATTCTGTGACGATTGATATAGGTAAGGCACCGAATGGGTTCTTTGTAGAAAATACACTATATGCACCAGTGAACGATAATACACCATACCCACCAGAGATTTATCTATAAGTAATATCTAGATGTGAAGTGGTTTGCAATTAAAACAAACCACTTCAATTTTTATCATTGATGTAGTTTTTAGGAAATTATCGATAATGAGTACTAGTCTTGTACTTATAGTATTTTAGCTTGCTCATACATCGTTAAATTTTCTTACCTAACAGGCACAAAAGATATCTATGGTGCTGATCTTTGATGGTAGATTAAGAGAGCAATCCACCTTTGTGGACTTTGATCAACTTTGGCGCACAGTATTTTTATGAAAACCAAAATTCTATTCCTAAGCCTCATCTCAATTTTATTTGTTGGTTGTAATAAGCAGCCTGAAGTGAAAAATGAGCAGGCGCAAGAGAGCTTTGAAGTCGTAGATAACAAAATTTCCGAATATATGGATATTTTAGATAACCCTGATACACCTAAAGACGTGCAGACGCGTGTTTTATGTAAAGACTATCCAAAGCTATACGAATCAAAATATATTCCTGCTCTGCTAAAACTTGCACCCAAAGACTATACACAAGAAAAATTGATATCAGATCTTAAAGTATCCACTGATTATTATGCAGAAAAGCTTGATATTACATGTAAGTAAAGACTTGTAGAGAGAGGATTTTCCTCTCTTATTCTCTAATGAGTGATATTTTGAGAAATTTCTTGTTTATGAGTATAGAAAATAAGAATTAATCTCATCTTTTCTAAGCAGACTTGATAAATATGTTAATATTCTCTGCTTCTAAATTTACCGACTTAAAATAACATTATGATAAAGAAATGTTTTTCGATTATCTCGATTTTGATGTGCAGTACACCAGTTTTCGCAATGGAATCTGACTTCCAACAATCCATTTATATAGAAGCTGAAAATACGCACTATAGCCCAAACCAGAGTACTTTTACTGCTTCTAATATCCAAATCAAACAAGGTACGATCGATATTCAAGCTACGAAAGCGATCGGAACATTACGAAATGGGCAGCCTTATCAACTTACGCTTACAGGAAGTCCAGTCAAGTTTCAGCAGAAAGTAAGCGAAGCAAAAGGCATGGCCTATGGTAAAGCCAATCGTGTCGAGTACACCACCACAGCAACAGAGATCGTATTAAAAGGCAATGCATCGATGATCTTGGATGGTTCAAGTATCTCAGGTGACACCTTGAGATATAATTTGACAATAGGTGATATTGAAGCTCAAGGTACATCTAACAAACGTGTTCAAATTATTATTCCACCTCAGAAGAAGGTTGAAATGAAACCATTAACGAGAAGTCGGTAGCATAAGTCAGCAGAAACGCTTGCGATTACTTATTTAGAGCATGAAATACTCATTCTTGTGGCTGTGCGCCAAAATCTGTCGTTTAGTTAGGTGTATGGACTTGAAAAACTGGAAATAGAACATATTATAATTTTTTCTTATTCTGATATCACAGGCGGAATACGGTGAACGAAGAAATTTTGTTACCTGCTTCACGAGCGACTGCAATTTCAAATGCAAATGTTAAAAAGTTAACTGTAGATAAAATTCTCTCAAAGATTTCCAGTACGATTAAATTAAGAGCCAGTGATGGTGATCGAGATGCACTACAACAATTCTCAAAACACGAAGTGAGTAGTGAAGATGCGGATATCGTTGTAGATGAGTTGAAGACAGCAGGTTATCGAGTTTTTCTAAATCCTAATTTTACCAATACCAATATCCAGTTTCAGCTAGAGTGGGACTGAGTTTTCAAGACTGTAAAAAGCCCTGATTTTATTGGGGCTTTTTATTTCGTACCCGAAGATGTTTACTCTGTGATTGTACTGATATAACAAGCTTCAGTTATTGGTTTTACTCGTTATAGATATTTAATCTTTCCTTAAATGTTTAATAAAATTGTTTATAATGTATAAAACATTCAGTAGAACGAATAATGAACTTAAAAGGGCTATTCCTTACTTTATTAGGACTGGTATTGGCCTTAGTGGGCTACCTATATTGGGACTACAGGCAGACAGGGGGCTATAAAAAAAATAGTGATGGTTACTATGGCTATTCTTTCCCCATAGATAATGAATTGAACAATGTTGCAGATTGTGAATTGGCGAATACAGAGAATCCAAATGAGGCACCTGTATCAGCGGAGTGGATGCAAGGGTGTCGGAAGTACTTCGAGATTAATCATTAAAAAAAGCACCATCTGGTGCTTTTTTTAATTGTTTAGATTAGGCTTTATTGGTTTGTTCAGCAGTGAGTGCTTGAAAATCATGACCTGATGGCGCCTGATAAATTCTTAAGCCGAATTCAGGAATAATGGCAATCAAATGATCGAAAATATCAGATTGAATAGCCTCATATGAAGCCCACGCAATGGTATTGGTAAAGGCATAGATCTCTAAAGGTAAGCCTTCGCTAGTGGGTTGCATTTGACGTACCAAGATTGTTTGGTTTTGGGCAATTCCTTGATGCTGACGTAAATAGAACTCAACATAAGCCCGGAATGTCCCAAGATTGGTTAAACGACGTTGATTATATTGAGACTGGTTACTCAAGTGATTATTGAACTCTTCAATTTCTGATTTTTTAACATCGAGGTATTGATCTAATAGCAAGAAGTCTTTTAACTTTTGCTGTTCTTCATCACTCATGAAGTGAACACTGCTTTGATCGAGGAACAGTGAACGTTTAATGCGACGGCAGCCAGATTGGCTCATACCACGCCAGTTTCTAAAGGTATCAGTGACCAGTTTGTTGGTTGGGATTGTGGTAAAAGTCTTATCAAAATTCTGTACAGTCACGGTATGTAATGACATATCAATGACATCACCATCCGCATTTAACGAGGGCATTTCGATCCAATCACCAATACGAACCATGTCATAAGAAGCAATTTGCACACTGGCAACTAAAGAAAGAATCGTGTTCTGGAATACCAACATCAATACTGCAGCCATAGCACCGAAGCCTGCAAGTAAAGTAAACACATCTTTTTTCAGGAAAGTACCTAGAATCATCAAGCCACAGACGACAAATAAGATCAGTTTAACAAGCTGTAAATAGCCTTTAATTGGCTTGTTTCTTGATTTGGGGTTGCGCTGATAGATTAAGTTAAAAATATTCAGTGCTTCGCTCACAGTGAGTGCAAGCGTCAGGAATATGAAAGCCTGAGCACCCATTTGTACAAAGCTAATGAATTTCTCTGGTAAATGTGGAATCGTACTAATACCATTCATTATCACAATTGCAGGAACGATATTTGCAAAACGCCGTGTCACACTATGCTGTGCGAAAATTGATTGATTTGGGGATTTAAATTTTGTAATTAAATGGCGAATACCACGAACAATAATTCTTTTAGCAATAAAGTTTGCAAGCACTGCAAACAAAATCAAAATTGTTAATGCAACCGCTGTTTCTAGCCATGGGTAATGGCTTAACTCGCTACGCATATACTTTAAATAATCCAAACCCAAAACACCTTATAAATTCTTTGAGCGGAAATTGTAAGGCGTAATGGTGTTTTATATTAACTTGATCACAGTTTATATACGATTTGTAAAGGCGTTTTTACATAACGATGAAGAGGATTACCACATGAGATCATCAGGAATCACATATGCTGCATATGGATCTTCCTCATCAGTGGTTTGATCATTTTTCTCGGTATTGTTATTCACCAAGATAAAACCTTGCATTTTCTGATCAATTTTTTCTGCAAGTGCTTTAGGTAAGTAAGCATAGTTGTCTTGGTCTTTGGCAATCACAAGTGAACCAGAAACAAGTGCATTATAAACTTGTTGTGAAAGATAGACTTTTTTGATTTTACCTTCATCAATAAATTGATAGATTACATCACCATCTATATCTTTAACTTTGTGATGCTTGATCATTTGGATGATAGATGCTTTTAAGGCTTTTTCTTCTAATACGTTCTGCTTTTCTAAATTTAATGCTTGGTCTTTGGCTAACTTTTCTCGCTTGGCGCGATCAATTTCAGCTTTCAATGCCACATCATCATTTTGTCCAGTACGTTGCTCATGTTGTGCTTGCTTGGTTAATTTCTTTGCTTTTTTATTATCGACCAAACCCGCTTTTAGTAGTTGAGCTTGCAATGCATTTTTAACCATAATTCAATCCAAATTTGAGTTTGATAAAGAGCGAAAATAGAAAACCCAGTAGGCGATACTCATCGAGAGACTAAGCCCAGCAGGGACGAGAAAGGTTTGTAAGTTTAAATAAGGATAAAGCACACTCGCAATCAGTCCACCACATAAAAAACCAATAAAGATTAATAGATGCAGAAAAATACGGCGTTTTTCTACTTTTAAGCCGCGTGCTTTATAGCCTAATGCTAAACCAATATCAGTAAGTACACCAGATAAGTGCGTTGTGCGAATAATTGCACCTTTATAATGGCTCACCATGGCATTTTGTACACCCATTGCAACACAAGCCCATAATAAGCCATAGCGTGGAAAATACGGAAGCAATAACCAAGTGAGGAATAGAAAGATCGCAACTAAACTGAGGGGAAGACCATAGCGCCGTCCGAATGCGACGTTACCATTACCAAGAATCAGACCACTGTAAAAAGAGCCGATGACAAAGCAAATGACCACAAGGCTGAGGTAGACAAAATGTTCAGGCTGCCAGTCGAGCAAACTCATTGCTAACATACTGACATTGCCTGTCATGTGTGACACGGATTGATGTAGGACTGTAAATAAGCCCAGAACGTTTACCATCCCGGCATTCAGTGCTAGTAAGAAAGCACCGAGTTGAATCCAGTTGGGTAAACGTTGAAGTGGCATATCAACCTATGATCTTGGATGGTCTCTAAAATCTACAGCAGCGGTAAACAATACATCAGTTGATGAGTTTAATGCTGTTTCCGTTGAATCTTGCAATACACTGATAATCATACCAATCGCAACAATTTGCATTGCAATCTCAGATGATATACCAAACAAGCTACAAGCAACAGGGATTAACAGTAAAGACCCACCAGCAACACCTGAAGCACCACAAGCTGAAACTGTTGCAACCACAGATAAAATAATCATTGTGCTCAAGTCAACTGGGATACCGAGTGTATGTACAGCAGCTAGGGTAAGCACAGTAATGGTCACTGCGGCACCTGCCATGTTGATAGTCGCGCCCAATGGAATAGATACACTTGCTGTTGCTTCATTGACTCCTAAACGCTGTGCTAAGTCTAAGTTCACAGGAATGTTGGCTGCTGAGCTACGGGTAAAGAAGGCGGTGATACCACTTTCTTTTAAGCAGGTAAATACTAAAGGATATGGGTTGGCTTTCATGGTGATTGCAACCAAGATTGGATTAATCACAAGCGCAACGAAGAGCATCGTACCAACTAATACTGCCAACAAATGTGCATAACTGGTCAGTGTTGCAAGTCCTGCATCTGCAAATGTCACGGCAACTAAACCAAAAATACCGACCGGAGCAAAACCAATCACGGTATGAATGATTTTATTGACTGCACCTGCCACATCTGTCAAAACTTGCTTGGTTGTATCTGAGCTATGACGTAAAGCTAGTCCTAGACCAATGGCCCAAGCCAAAATACCAATAAAGTTAGCTTCGCCAATTGCTTGTACAGGGTTCGCAATAAAACTTAAAAGTAAATTCTTTAAGATTTCAGCCAAGCTGCCTGGTGCTTGAAGTCCTGTTTCTGCAGGTAAGTGTAAAAACAATTGGCTTGGAAACAAGACACTAGCAGTTACTGCACTAAATGCAGCAAGCAGCATGCCTACGACGTACAAAACAAGTACGGGTCTAATATTTGAATTTTGACCAACCTGAAAATTTGCAATTGAAGATAGAACCAGAACAAAAACTAAAATCGGTGCAACAGACTTTAATGCTTTAATGAATAATTCACCCAATAAGCTTAAGTAAGGCGTAAAGTTAGGAAACAGCAGAGCGACGCCAATCCCTAGAAAAATAGCGATAATAATTTTGCTAACTAAGCTCAAGCGAGACAGTACATTAAACATATAAAGGCCTTATAAACCTATGCACGGTTTAAGGTTAAACAAGCGCGGTATTCTATACCTAAGAACCGTGAATAATAAAATTTTTTTTGCAATTCAATTACTTTAAAAATACCGAAAAAATTAACACAATGTTTTTAAAAAAAAATTATGAAAACATGACACATCCTTTTGTTTAAAAAAAATCCAATAAAAGCCGCTCATTCTACAAGCATTTCAGGCGAAAGTGTTTGTATTGCTTGATAATGTGATAAAAATATTTGGCCAGACAGATCATTTTTAAGCTGTGATTTACACAACCGATCCATGACGGGGCTTTTTACTTCAGATAAGTGCATTTGAATATGAAGTTGGGCTAATTCATGATTAAGGTCTTCTAACATCTCCAGTGCACTAAGATCAATATTACTAATACTGGAACAATTGATCACAACATGTTGTAGCAGAGGATTTTGACTGACCTCAGTAATCACATGGCCTTTGAGTACATGTGCATTTAGAAAACTCAGATTCTCATCTACACGAAAAGAGACCACCGCTGGTGTTGTAATTACATTGTAGTTTGATATATTTCTAAAGTGTTGAGTTCCTTCAATTAATCCGATCACGGCAATATGTGGGCGACTAATTCGCCAAAGCAGAAGAATAAATGTGAGTACAATACCAATAATTAGCCCAGTCGAAATATCTATACAGGTCACACCGAAAAAGGTAACCCACATTGCAATTCCATCGGCTTTTGAATATTTCCAGGTATCAATAAATGGAGTTAGGCTGACCAGTTTCCAGATAGACACAAAAATAGTTGCGGCTAATACCGCCAACGGTAAGTTTTGGAAAAATCCTGTGAAATAGAGGCTAACAGCAATCATGAGTAATGATGAAATTACACCTGATATTGGTGTTTTTGCACCCGCATCTGCATTTACCACCGTGCGAGATAGGCTACCAGAGACGGCAAAGCCTGAATTGAGGCCAGCAGCAATGTTGGCAAAACCTAAAGCGATGAGTTCTTGATTACTGTCCAAGTTATCGCGTTTTTGTAAAGCAGTGGCTTGTGCAATTGCAAGTGACTCCACAAAGCTAATCATTGCAATCATAAATGCGCTCGGCAGCAGTTGCAGTATCAGCTCAATGTCCCAGCTCGGGAAATGAAAATTTGGTAAACCTGTTGGAATGACGCCAACTGTTTTGATTGATTGATCATCGTTTCCGATAAAGCTAATAATTGCTATAGAGAATAAAACTACGAATAAAGGGAATGTTTTATTGAGGAAATCTGAACGAATAAATTTTGGAAAAACAAAGAGCAATAGGACACAAATAAGCCCAAAGCTAATACCTGACAAGGTGATTTTATGGGAGCTCTCAGATAAGCTCAATACAAATTCAGGGATATTCCCTGCTTGTAATGGGATATCAAGCAAAAATTTAAACTGTCCCAAGGCAATCAGCAGGGCAGATGCGATGATAAAGCTTTGAATAACAGGATGACTAATCAGCTGAATGAGAAAACCAAAGCGTAGTAAACCTAAAATAAGAGAAATAATTCCAACCAGTAAAGCCAGTAAGTACGCAGCTTCTATGTAGGCAGTTGATCCAGTTGCAAATAGAGGGTCCAATGTTGCGAAGACCATCATCGAAATAATAGCGACAGGACCAATTGAAAGGGTCGTACTACTGCCTGTAAAGGCATATACAATCATGGGTAATATACTGGCATATATCCCCATGATTGGAGGTAGCCCTGCTAACATTGCATAGGCCATACCTTGAGGTACCAACATGGCCAATACAATGCAGGCTGCTATAAGATCAGACTTAAAACTTGAAAATCGATAATGACTTAACCATTTTCTCGCAGGAAATAGTTTAGATAACTCTAGCTTCAACAATTTCATGCCTAATAGTCTAAATCATAAATTTGTATATATTATGCAGAAAAAATGCTAAAGAAGGTATAGGTAAATTTTTCCTAAGAATTATACGTGGGGGCAATAATTCTCATATAAGGTATTCAAAACGATTTTCAATTTTGGATCTAAAATCGAGTAGAAAATTTGTTTACCATCACGACGTGTCGATACCACATTACTCTTTCTTAACATCATGAGTTGCTGGGAAAGGGTGGGTTGAAAGATTTGGGTCAATTCTTCAATTTGTGAAACATTAAGTTCTTGCTTAGCTAAATGACACAAAATAATTAACCGATCCGTATTAGCCAGAGATTTTAGTACATTAACAATTGTACCAGCTGACTCTCTCATTGCCTCGATCTCGAAATCCTTTTGCATGCATATACTCTCTAGGTTACAGCCGTGGCTAGTATAAAGTCAGCCAAAGGAAAAATTGTAGTAAAACTGAATAATTGCAATGGTTTTTAATGAAAATGGATATTAGTAAAAGTGATAAATAAGTTGAATACTGCATAATATTTCATTAATAGTTAATTATTTGTGATTTAATTCACATTATCGTGGTTTTTATAGATTTTTATCCTGTTATAAGATATGGCCTGATATATCGAATTATCCTATTCATTAAAAATACTAAACAATAAAATTAAGTGGTTAATATAATTAATAAATATAAAAAAAATTAAAAAAAGATTGTGCTTTAGATAAAAACATATATAATTAGAAACAAGACAGAACGATCTGTCTGCATAAGAAGGATCCGAAGCGCGAAAGTGCAACGGCCAGAGGGTAATAATATTTATTATTCTTTTTACACTCAGACGCAAGCGTGAGCCACAATAATAATTATAAATCACGCTTTATTTTTTTTATTCAAGTATATCTTATTTTTCAACTTTTTAAAAAATATCCCTTTATTTTTAAAGGGATATCGTAGATTTAGGCCAGCGCTTTTTCAAAATTGATCAAATGTTCAACACGTTTCCAGTATTCATCCATTTCAACAGAGTGCTTGTTGACATGGGCTTGAATCGTCATACCATCTAAAATACTGACAATCAGTGTCGCAAGATGGGTAGGGTTGTGGATATCTTGATTCTTAAGTAAATTTTCGACTAAAGCTGTTAGCCAAATTTTGTACTGAGTTGCGGGCTGTAGTGTTGAAGGGTAGATCTTAATCACTTCTTCTAATGCTTTCTGAAACATACAGCCGTTAAAATCTTCACTATTAAACCAAGCAGCATACCATCCAAAAATAGCTTTAAGTTGACCAAGATAATCGTCTTGTTCACATTCTGCCAAAGTAGCATTTAATGAAGTTTGGAGATTGATGTTACGTTGCACCAAACACTCTTCAATTAACTTTTCTTTTGAAGGGAAGTATTTGTAGAAAGTCATTTTTGCAACGCCTGATTCACTAATGATTCGATCTACTCCGATCGAGTTATAGCTGTGCGAATTAAAAAGTCTTAATGCTGTGCTAATAATATCTTCTTTTTTTGACATACAACGCCTCGAGTTCGCCCATCGCCAAGAGCATCATGTTGCATTTCATCATGCAATTTTGGCAGGGATTTTACATGGTATTTTGAAAATATCATAGGGAAAAATAAGATTATTTATTTAAATGATTCCTCGGCTTATATTTTCAAGTCTAGAGACTAAAAATAATATTGTATATCTATAGAAAATAACTATTAATAAAATCTTAAAACACAATAAAAGATGAGAAATATTTAAATTTATTTTATTGGTGATTATTCATCTAATTGTTTTCAAAGGATAACTACTTTTTTACTTATTTTTGATTTTAGAGTAACGGTTATATTGAGACTTATTCTTGTTTGTAGGCTATGTATATTAAAGAAACGAATCTGTTTTGATAATTTTACCTTGGGCTTATTTTTGTTCTATTTCTTATGCTTAAAAAGTCAGTTACTTATAGTTAAAATAAATAACTGACTTTAATCGCATAATTTTCTATTTCAGGTTTTATTTTTGTTGAGTCGGCAGCGTGCTAATCAGTTTTACAAAGTTATGATAAAGCATCGATTGCTGGCTTGGGGTGTAGACTGAGCGTTTAATTTTCCCCTTATCTGTTTCGATAACCAGCTCAACATTTTGTGCTTTGTTTAACTCGGACAAGAATGTGCTTGGAAGAATGAAGCTATTTGATGAGCGTCTTGGAATCAGTCGGTTGATATTTTTTTGCTGTGTTGGTCCTACAGGTGTGTAAGCAAAATTTTTACCATCGATAAAGAAAGTTATCCCTTTGATATCGTAGTAGTCATAACTACTGTTTAGAACGGTTTCGACTCTTAATTGCTCTTTATGTTGTTTGTCCCATTCAACAAAAACATTAGGACAAAGTTCGTTTGTTTTACAGGTTAAAGAACCTGCAGTTGCTAGATTGTCTGTTGTTGAAGGTACAGAAGAGTCTGGTAAGGTTGAGCAACCACTCATAACAATACAAAGGCTAAGTAAACATAAAGTTTTATTCATCTTTCAACTCTCTAGGGCGTACTAAATATTTCAGTATTAATGATGTAATTGTGGGCCAAGAAATTCAAATGGTTTTGATACCTTAAATTGATCGGTTGCATCGCCAGCAAACGTATTTTGTTGATCTTTGCCAAGGTCAAGTTTACGCGTTAAACCATCTTTAAAGTTAATTTTCTTCAAATCTACCCAAAATACATTAGGCGAAACAGCAGATTCAAAGAAATAAAGCTGTTGTTTGTGATCTGCAACCGTTCTCCAGCGCGTAGACGAGATATTTGGTTCTTCTGCTGTATTTAAGCCATATGGCACAGATGCATTGCGAATCACACTAAAAACAGAAGCTAAAGCATCTTTAGGGTTATCATTTTTGGGTATCGCATTGATATAAAAGGATGCACGAGCAAATCGGTCTGCAGCTCGGTTGGTACCTGGTAGCATAACTGTCCCACCAATTTGTTGCCAATAGGTATTCAGTGCAAGTTGTTGGTCAAAAATCGGTGAATTGGTCATGACTTGGTATTTTTTATTATGATGAATGACTTGCTTACCCCCGATATATTCAATAATCGCACTATCACCTGTTTTATCTGATATGGATAAATGTAGGGTTGCAAGGCGTTGTTCACCTGGAACACTGTCGGTAATCAGGTCAAAAGGCTCTTTTTCTAACGCATTCACCGCTTCAGAAACACTGGCAAAATTGTCCAATACGTATTGTGCCCAAGCTGAAATACTCAGTTGTGGTTTTTGAGATTTTTTAGTATCTGGGTATTGTGATTCGACTAACCATAATACATTTGCGACTAGGCCTTTTTCATTCATGCCATCAGTTGTTGAAATATCATAGCCTGTGGCAATCACACTGCCGTATTTTGCTTTCCACTTTAAAGATTTTGGACCTGCATTGCTGTCTCGAAGTACACCACTTGGTAAAATCCATAGATTGGTTCCCACGTCGACTTTCCAGTCCATGGAGCGTGCGGTGATGATGTGGTCATTATTGCCTAAGTAGACCGCACGGGTGCAGGCATGGCTTGTTTGTAAAGCTAAAGATGTCGTTAGAAAGGAAAGGCATAGTATTTTTTTGAACATAAGTGCTACTCTTTACTGTTATATAAGAAGATGATTTCTATCAAATGTTTTTATAATCGGTTTAATCCAGTCTATAAATTTTTTATTCTTATTCAAGCCTTAAAATGTAATCATTATAAAAAGTAGGGATTTTATTTATCTTACACAAAAAAGTGAATAGAGTTGTTCAATAAGATACAACTCTATTCTAACTGGGTATTATAGAATTTTTTAGTTTGGAGGTAATAACATCACAATTGCTGAGTTCATTAATTGTGCGATATCTTCGAGCATTTCAGCTGCATTAAAACGTTCATCTAAGATTAGGCTTTCACCATCAGCAATTTGTTTTAAGTATGGCGTGAATGCTTCGGAAACACAGACAGTATCTCCATTTGCCCAAAACTCAAAAGACTCAGCTTGTTTTCTGTAAAGTACTCTTGAAGCGGGTTCGAGAATGAGTTGGTAATCTGCATTGATAATTTCAGTTAAATCATCTGCTTCAATTTCTTCTGGTTCTGGAATATTGTTTGGATAGCTCGCTTCACTCATATAGGCCATGATGGCTGCATCAAATTCAGGTGCTTGAGTGAGATAATCGAGTAATTGAGTTTTTAAATATGAAAACTCGGTGTTGTTGATTTCACCTAAATGGGCAGTTTGTTGACGTGCAATATCAATCAATGGATTTTTAAGCGACGTATTTTCTGCAAATTTATCGCTGACCTGATCAATCATTTCTGACAGATTTGGCATGCGGAAGCCAAAAGAGAAGGTTAAACAATCATCTTCAGCTACACCGTAATGTGCAAGGCCTGGTGGTACATATAGTAAATCGCCTGGTGCAAGGACTTCATCAAAATGAATGTCTAAATCTGCTAATAGTTTTAGGGGCTGATCTGGCAAAAATTCAGTTGATTCATCGCACATTTGGCCGAGCTGCCAGCGACGGTGACCATGACCTTGTACCAAGAACACATCATAAAAATCGAAATGCTTACCTACAGAACCACCTTTAGGTGCATAAGACACCATAATATCGTCGCGACGCCATTGCGGAATAAAAGGAAACTTTTTCCAAAGTTCTGAAATATCAAATGAATAATGATCAACTGCTTGTACTAAAAGTGTCCAAAGATTCGGTAGCTTTTGGAAATCGCCTTTGGTAAGTGGTGATGATTTCACATGCCATTCATTTGGATTTTTATTTTTCTGACGAATGAGGCGAGCCGTGACATGTTCTTCTAAAGCAAGTTCCTGCACGTCTTCAGGTTCAAGTAAACCAATAATTTCAGGCATTGCATTTCGAACCAATAATGGTTTTTTTTGCCAATATTCAGATAAAAATTGTTCTGCGGTAATGCCGCCGAGTACCGCTAAAGATTGAGACATGGGAAAGAAACCAACAACGTATAAAATAGTGTGTATTGTCCCTTGAGTTGCAAATCGGTGCAAGTCTTGCTTAAAACACAGATTATTGTAGAAAAGCGACATATAAAGTCGCGTAATGTATTTAATCTTGATCAATTAGATGCCGATTCATTCACAGTCTTTCAAAAAAGCAGTATCCTTAACATGCGAAAAGGGAGCATACATGTATCAAGTACTGGCAAGAAAATACCGACCACGTAATTTCAATGAGTTAGTGGGGCAAAACCATGTTTCTCGTGCTTTAACTAGCGCTTTAGAACGTGGGCGTTTGCATCATGCTTATTTGTTTACAGGGACACGTGGTGTTGGTAAAACAACGATTGCCCGTATTTTGGCCAAATGTTTGAACTGTGAAACTGGAGTTACTTCGACCCCATGTGAAGTATGTGCAACCTGTAAAGCGGTAAATGAAGGGCGTTTTATTGATTTAATCGAAATCGATGCGGCATCACGAACCAAAGTTGAAGATACACGTGAGCTTTTAGACAATGTCCCATATGCACCGACACAAGGTCGTTTTAAAGTTTATCTGATCGATGAAGTGCACATGCTTTCAACGCATTCGTTTAATGCGTTGTTAAAGACACTGGAAGAACCACCTGAACATGTCAAATTCCTGTTCGCAACAACAGATCCACAAAAACTTCCAATTACCGTGATCTCACGTTGTTTGCAATTTACTTTAAGACCTTTAGCGGTTGATGAGATTACAGAACATCTCTCCGCGATTTTAAGTAAAGAACATATCGAAGCAGATCAGGATGCGATTTGGCAAATTGCTGAATCTGCCCAAGGCTCGTTGCGTGATGCTTTGTCTTTAACTGATCAAGCCATTGCCTATGGTCAAGGTGCAGTTCATCACCAAGATGTTAAAGACATGTTGGGGTTGATTGATCGAACAATTATTTATGATTTAATTCTAGCGATTCATCAAAATCAACAGGCGCGTGTAAGTCAGTTGTTGCTGCAATTTAGGCAGCAGGCCTTAGATGTTTCCTTGGTGTTGGATCAATTGGTTTCAACCTTGCATGAACTAGCAATGTTGCAATATTTACCAGATCTGGCATTGAAGTATAGTGAAGAAATTAACCAGAAAATTTTGCAACTATCTAAACTGATTTCTGCCCAAGATTTACAGCTTTATTATCAAATTGCATGCAAAGGGCGCGCTGAGCTGCAACTTGCGGTGACGCAAGAACAAGGTTTTGAAATGACCGTATTACGCTTACTGGCATTCAGACCAATGACTGTGCATGAAGTGACAGTAAGTGCGACACCCGTTACTCAGATTAAAGTACATGAGGTTCAGCAAGCTTCACAAAATCTCAGAGCAGACATTCCGCTTGCAGTTCATCAGCAAGTGGCTCATGTTGAACCTGAACCTGAACCTGAACCTGAACCTGAACCTGAACCTGAACCTGAACCTGAACCTGAACCTGAACCTGAACCTGAACCTGAACCTGAACCTGAACCTGAACCTGAAGTCCAAAATCCTAACATCATGGTTTTTGATGCAGAAGAAGGTCAATTGCTTGGGTTGGATGTTTCAGCAGAACCAGAAAAAATTCAGTCTAGTATTCTAGAATCTGATGATGTTCTTATTTTTCCTGTTGAGCAGCATGAAGTTCAAACTCAGATAGAGCAACATGAAATTGAACAAAGCACAGTATTAGAGCAAGAACAGTTTACTCCAGTCGTTTCAGAAGTTACTCAAAATGTCGACATCGAATATGTTGAAACTTCGGCTACAACTCTGATTTCATCTGTTGAGAATGAACAAAGTGATTTAATGCCGCAAGACATTCTGAAACTACGTGAGCAAGTTTTAGAAGGTGAGTGGAATCTAGAAAAATGGGAATATTGGTTTAGAACCAGCCAACTCTCTCCAGCTGTTCAAGAGTTAGCGCAGCATGGCGTCATGCAAGGTCAGATTGATGGTGCTTCTATTTTTCATATTCCACAAGAATATGAAGGAATGCTATCGCAATTACAGCATGGCTTAGAAGAGGCACTCAAAACACAATGGCCTAACACGCAATTTACAGTGCAGTATGGCGCGGTTACTTCGAATACACCGTTGTTAATGCAACATGCGCGTAAAGAAAAAGCTTTTCATCGTGCTTTTGAGCTATTACAACAGGAACCGACCATTAAAACTTTGGTTGAAACCTTTGATGCTGAATTGCAGAATATTCAGTTAAAACCATAATTTGTATAAGAAAGGCAAAGTTTTATCTTTGCCTTTCTTCTTTAATCTATAAGTAAATATTGGTGCAGTACATCTCGCATCGCTTGGGGAATAGCGGTACTTTTTCGTTTTTCTCTATCAACAAACACATGCACAAAATGCCCCTGTGCAGCAGCATGTTGCTGACCTTGTTTAAAAATAGCCAGCTCATATCTAAGCGATGAATTACCAATTTTTCCAATTGCAACACCGACCTCAATCATTTCCGGGAATGACAGTTCCTGTAGGAAGCTACAAGCTGAATCGACCACTAAGCCAATGATTTCACTGTTGTGAATATCAAAGCCTGTTTTTTGAATCAATAATGAATTGGCCGCCGTATCAAAATAACTATAGTAGGTCACGTTATTGACATGACCATAAATATCGTTATCTGCCCAACGGGTTTGAATGGGTAAAAAAAAGCTAAATTGTTCTCGTTGTTTTAAAGTTGGTTTGCTCATGCATAAATCGCCTGATAGATCTGTAAAGCGTCTTGTTCGGTCATTTCTCTAGGATTATTTTGCAACAATCGGGTTTGCAACATGGCATCTTTGGCGAGTTGCGGTAATTTTGACTCTGGGATATCTAGGTCTTTTAATTTCAAGGTCAGTCCACTTTGGTCTAAATGATTTTGCATATGATCTATGAATAGATCACATAGGCCATCGGTACAACCTGTGCTACGAGGATCTAATAGTTGCATTAATTCTGCATAGTATTGTTTGGCTTGAGGTGCATTAAATTTTAAAACTTCGACTAGCACCAGAGCATTGGTATGACCATGGGAAAGGTGAAAATGTCCGCCAAGAGGATAGGCGAGTGCATGCACAGCCGCTACAGGAGCATTGGCAAATGCTTGACCTGCAAGCATTGAACCAACCAACATATTTTGGCGAGCTTCTAGATCAGCGCCATTTTTCAAGACTTTGGCTAAGTTATGATTTAATAATTTCAGCGCATTTTTGGCTAACATATCCGCATAAAAGTTCTTTTTAATGCTTGAAGTATAGGCTTCAATGGCATGTACCATAGCATCGATACCTGTTGCAGCAGTGATGTGTGCAGGTAGGCCCTGAGTGAATGTCGCATCTAAAATGGCAACGTCGGCATATAAAAGGGGTGAAACAATCCCCATTTTTGTGGTTGCACCTGTGGTGACAATCGATATAGGTGTAACCTCAGAACCTGTCCCTGCTGTTGTGGGGATGAGAATCAAGGGTAAACGTGGTGCTCTGGCTTGATTTACGCCATAGATTTCACTTAAGTTTTGTTGCTGTTCTGGATGAGCGAGTAGCGCGATAATTTTTGCCACATCCATTGAACTGCCACCACCAAACCCGATAATCACATCAATCCGTTCTTGTTTAGCAAAATCAACAGCCTCAAGCACAATATGCTCTGGTGGGTCAGCTTGAATGTCTGAATAAATAATATGCTCAAGCTCAATCTGAGCTAAAATTTCTAAGATAGGTAGATGTAGTTGATGCTGGATCATACCTGCATCTGTTACCAGCAAGGCTTTATGGTACTTTTGTTGTGTTAAAACATTTTTAAGTTCTTGTATCGAACCGAGTCCCGCAATGATGTTGGGAACAGTTTGAAATTGAAACGGGTTCATACATACATCCTTATTTTTCACAATAAATACAATATTTTTATATCAAGTAACTATGGGTTTTACTGTTTCAGTAAATTAGCATAAGACGCCGTTCAAAAGTGTAGCTTTGAAGTGATTATGCCGTCCCAAATGCCCTATAAGATATCAGGTCTTTTCGTCTATTCATCCTATTGAAATTATAATATTTAATGGTGTTATTTCACCTAAAATTATCGCAAAAATAGTACTTTTAGAACATAACGAAAACAATAGCTGAAGCTATAGTTTTGCAGCCAATTTTTATCTCACCTCTGGGAAAAGTAGTGTAATAGCAACAATCGACATTGTTCCAGATGATTCCATCCTCGATTTATGCTCTTCTCCAAGGTCCTAAGATTTGCAGAAGGCTCAATCTCATAGATAAATAAAAAGTAGCTGATAAGGCTATTGGTGATTGGATGGTTATTAATTAGGGTGATCCTTTAGATAGGCGCTAAGTAAATCAATTTCTCCATGCAGTTTATGAAGTTGTGAGGGAAAGTCAGGCATTTATAGAGTTGATATCTAGAACAAAGAAGAGAATTTGAAACTCATCGTAAGATGAGCTTTCTGTTGTCTTGTTATTTTCACAATATTTTGCTTTTATGGTTATTCAATTTCTTAGGAACTCATCATGAAAGAAGCAATAGAACAATATCGCGAAGAACGAGCAACATTAGAAAATGAGATTTCGGATTTCCTTGAGAAGAAATTTGCAGCGTTCAAAGAAAAGACAGGCGCTGAAGTGATTCACCTTGAAGTAGAGTTTGATTCAACTGATGATGAAGATGCGGAATTCTTTATTTCTAGCGTGTTTATAGGTACGGATCTTTAATCAAATCAAGAAATTAAAACCTCCTTCGGGAGGTTTTTGTTATTGGGTATTTAGTTTATTTGTGAAGTAAAAAAACTCCAAAATAGTCATATCATTAATAGTCGAGAAGAGGAGTTATGATTTTATTAATTAATCATAAGTTTTTGTTTTTAATATTTAATTTGAAATAATTGTGAAGAAATAATAAAATATACACTTGTCTTTATTTTGTTTTATGTTGAGTGTTTTTGGTGAAAAAAATAGTAATTCTTCTTATAAGTACGGTAGTTTGTGGTTCGGTGTATAGTGCAGATGATATCTTCAACAAGGATAAATCACTTTTAATTCTAAATAATGAAGGGCCTCAGAAAGAGATCAAAAGTAGCGAGCAATTTGATTTCTTTGAGTCGATGAAGCAACAAGAACAAGATCGTATCGATCAACGCAATTATGAATTAGAGCAAGCGCATGTAGCACAACAACATACATCCAATATGAGTCCACATGATAGGTCTCAATATTATTTGGAACATAGACATTTCGATGCTTTGAATGCACAAGGGCATGAGCAACAGTTCAACTCAATTTTAAAGGCAAAAAATAGAGGTTTAATGTCTGAAAAAGACTACCAGCAAAGAATTGCGAAGCATAATCCGGTACCATTGGATCAGAGAAATAATCAACTTAAATTTTCAATCCCAATTGGGGAATAACAACATAGTTAATGACTAAAGCTCATTGAAAGATGGGCTTTTATATTTAATGGCAAAAAAATCTCCATTATTGATGCTGCTGATCAATTTTCACGTTGAAATAAAGGTGGCAGTCAAGTGCTAGGTGGACTTGCTATCCTCCGTATTTTGTTCTTTTTTCCTAATCGTATGGCACATACGATGAACAACAATATTCATGTTGGTAAATGTGTAAAAGCCCTTTAATTGTGGCGTTATTCTTGAATGCATTTAAGTATTTTATTGGTTGCTAAAATGTTTGATTTAATTCGTAATTTTATTTTTAGATATATACTTGGCTGCGCTTATTTTTTTAAATTTTTAATATATGGATGCAATATGAAATCGTTATTGAAATCTGCCATGGCTGTGGTTTTGTTTGGTTCTTCGGTGTCAGCTACCATGGCTGCTACTCTAGAAGATCAGATCAAAACACTATCTGATAAGGGGTGGCAGATTGGTGTATCTATATTGGATATGGATGATAAGTTGATTTCGATCAATGGAGATAAACGCTTTCCATTAGATAGCACGGTAAAAGCGCTTGCTTGTGCGAATGTTTTAGCAAAAGTCGATGCTAAAAAACTTAGCTTAGATCATTCAAAAACGATTCAGCAAAAAGACCTTGTTACTTATTCGCCAGTTGTCAAAGATTATGTAAATAAAAAACTGACGATCAAACAAGCATGCGAAATTACAACTGCATATAGTGATAATACAGCAGCAAATTTTGCTATAGAGGCAGGTGGAGGACCTGTAGGTCTCACCTCATTTATGCGTTCAATTGGTGATAAAGTTACAAGATCTGATAGATATGAACCTGATCTAGTCATTAATCCCGAAGGTGATATCCGAGATACAACTAGCCCCAATGCTATGAATACCAGTATGAAAAAATTATTGGTGGGCAATGTGCTATCTACAAGCTCAAAAGAACAATTAAAAGAATGGATGATAGGGAACAAAGTTGCAGATAATATGTTAAGAGCTGCGTTACCTAAAGGATGGAAAATTGCAGATCGTACAGGTGCCAGTGATTATGGCATTAGAGGTTTAACATCAATGGTATGGTCGGAAAGTCATGCGCCTGTATTTATTAGTATTTATGTGAGAAAGAGTGAAACTTCTCTAGATGAACGTTCAGAAGTAATTAAGCTTTTAAGTGATCATATTGTAAAAGAACATTTGATTAAATAAAGACGGTTATTCATTAGATCAGATAGATAGCCCTCATTAGCGGGCTATTTATTACGATAATAAAATATTGAGAACTTGAAAGATGCTTAAATATCCAAATTCGATTTTTCTTATTTATTATGTAAGTTAAAAAAATAATGATTCTTCATTACTCATTAATAAAGATAGTTATTCATATTGGCTTTTGTTCAGAAGTTTTGCTGCCGTGTAACAAAGAATTAAAGCAGCAGAAAAATCCTGCTGTAACAGAAGGCTCCGAAAGCTATGCAGTAAAAAGCACCAATACATCAACAAAACAAAATTTATCGCTTCGTGATACTCCTCAATCGGTCAAGGTTTTTACTCGAGAGGATCTGGATGGTCGAAATATCGTTTCATTTCAAGATTTAACCAATAATATTACAGAGGTTTCAAGCTCGCGTACCGATGAGCGCCAATTGGGGTATAGGAGATCTTGATTTAGATATCTATGATCATATTGAAGTTGTTAAAAGATTAGCCCACGATTTGTGGGCTTCTTTTTAGCTGATTCCTGAACTTAAAAATTAGTCAATCTTCATGAAATAAATCTCGTCATTTGATTGAATTGGTTGCTCAGCAAATGGGACAATCACAATGCAATTAGCCTTGAGAAAAGGCTCTACCTGATATGTGTGTTGTTGTTCAACGATCTCTAATGAATATTGACCATCATCTTGCAATTGATATTTACCCCATAACAATTTTCTTTTATTTTGATCAGTCTCAATTTTTTGTTTAGTACGACCTTTTATAAATATTTTGTTGAGAAAATCGGGATCATGTTTATTTAAAATATATTTCACCATGAAATGCATGAGTAGGGAAATATCTTGTATATCACCAGGTAAATTAATGATCGTTGTCTTATCTTCTGTCGTGATGACTTTTGAGCCTTTATGGTTACCTTGATCATCATACAATTGAACCGTTTCACGCATCGGGAGTGTTCTAGGCATACTTCTAATGATGCTCAGTTCATTCGCTGGGATAGAGCGTGTTTGGAAATTTGAGGTCATACTGCCAGGATCAAAGGCGGTAAGTCTACCAATTGAAAATAATGAACCACCAATGTCTTTATGAGAACATAGAATCATCACATCAAAATTAGGAATATGATCTTCAAAAAATTGATTATAATCCTCCCAGTTTGTTGTTAATTTATCATCTAAAGCAGGATCTTTTTCCTTCTTAAGACTATTAAATGCAGAATCATAACGCTGCGGCTTAAGCAGTTTTATCTCGATATGCTTATAGCCCCATGATTTCAATAAGTCTTTAACATACAAACTTTCTTCACAAAACGTATGCTCACTATCAAAGGTATGCATACTCACAACAAGAATTCGTGGATCTCTATAAATTGTTAGCTCTTTAATTCCAGCCCGTCTTAGAGCAATCAATTTCTCTGGTGAGATTTTCTCATTTTTAGCTAGAATCAGATTACCTTGTTTAATTACACTTCCTTTCTGGATAACGCCTTGCATTGCAGATATTGGCGCTGTAATTTTTTTATTATCGTAATCAGAAATATCTAAACGCTTATCGTCTTCTGGAATAATGGCATCAATAGATTCAGGTAATTTTGTATATTGTGGAATTCTAAGTAGATTTTTACCGCTCAGATCTAGTTTATAAGGGTTTAATGAACGATAGAGTTGTTGTCCCCAGCAGTATAGGGAATTGATGAATACAGGTCGCTGTTTACTTGCATTTTGAGTTGACTCTGAATTAATAGCCCAACCTATATAAGCTGATAGATTATTGGTTGGATAGTCCTGTAAGGCGTGAACATCACGAGCATTCACTTGATTCAGCGCTGCTTCTAAATCTACAGTATCCTTTAACTCACCTAGAGGAAGCTGCATAAAAAGGCGATAGTAAATTGTAGTCAGATCATATGGAAGATCTTCAGGGACAGGAAGTTTATGCATAAGTATAAGTCCAAGAGGTAACTCTGATTGGAGTTACCTTTTTTAATTAATAATCAATCAACTTTTAAAAAGAATTCATCATCATCTAGCACTCTTTCCTCATTAAAAAAAGCACCTAAACGAGCACCAGCCCTCCGATTATCAGAGGCATCAATTTTTTTCACAGAAGCATTTACGCCACCTTGTTTTGTCGCGGCAAAAGGGAATTCATCACAATCACAATCAGTTGCAACTTCATCCGAATCACCTGTAAAGAAACATTTCGAGCCAACAGTTGGACCATATTTTGCTTTACAACTTTTTACAGATATTTCACGATTTTTTTTGCGGTCACCTGCATCCCTAAGGCGATTTAAAGGTCTAGAATTCGATGTTCTAAATAAAGAGTTTGGAGCGCTAGGAATAAACTCACCTTCTTTTCCTGCTAAAAATGCTTCTTTGATATGCTTTGCAGATTCATCTACGTCTGGATCAGTAAGCTTAATTGTAGTCATGATAGCTGGTGCAGTAGGATAGACACATCCCTTTGTATTTGCTTTAGCCTTACCAATATCACAACGTACACTAGGATTATAAAGACCTGGATCAAAATTAGCCGCATTATCAAAAGATTCTTTTGCTTTTACAACCTGAAAACTAACATTTGGAGATAAAAACAATGGATTCGATACAGCGAGAGAAGAGCTGGAAGGAGTAAATGTTGTGCTTGATTCTGCTGATAAGCCATTGACTAAATTAATTGGATTACCGTATACGGTTTTTACCGAACAATCATAACAATACAATTCTGGACGTATTTTTAAAGATTCACCTGGTTTTCCAATAATTTGTGTACGCAATTTATATTTATAAGTCCAAGTTAATGCATTTTTAGGATTATTGGAATATACATAAGCCGTAACTTTGGCAGTACCTACATTTAGGCCTTGTGCATCAGTTAGAGCAATTTCACGTTGATCTGATACTAGACAGTGTGAACCTCTGCTTATAAAGCTATCAAGATCTTTACCGACTGTTTTACAAATTGGTGATACATCTAAAGCACTGGCTGCATAACTATCTATTACTGTAAATACAGTAGCTAAAGCCATTATATATTTTGTTATATTTAACATGAAATTTCCGATATTTTAATTAAAAATAAATTCCAAAATAAGTTGTTAAAGTTACCTTGGAATCGAAAATAATGATAAACAAAAAATATTAAATGTAAAATAAATTATTTAAATTAAATACTTAATTTTATTGTTTGTTTTATTTTTAATCTTGATTTTGTTTTTGAAATATTAAAACTATATTATATTTCATGTATTTATTTGACATTTTATTGGTTTATATTTAGTTAATTTAATCTATGTAATAGTTGATTATTATTTTAAATAACTTAACAAAAATATTTTTTATGCGCTCAACTATTCGTTAGTAGAAAACTTATTTCAGGTTGAGATTAAGAAACTGGTACTTAATAGGAACTGTTAATTTAAAAATATGTATAAGTCATAACTTATCCATACTTAGTACATTGTGATCGGAATTTGTGCATGGGGAATTGGGGTACTGCTTGAAATGGATAATTCTTCCAACCATATAAAGAGCAATGATCAAAATCGAATTTTGTTGTTTTGCCGTTAGCTAAATACACCGAGTAAGATCATTCAAATGCTCGGATATTTTGTTAATTTGATGAATCATCTAACAGATAGAATTTAAATGTAAAACTAAAAATACTTGACTGCTTTTTTGAAAATATGGTTGTATTATGCAACTATATTTTGAGGCGTATTCTCGTGTTAGACCAAAAAATAATTGATGAAATTCGTTGCTCTTCAAGAATCATGGTGCGGGAGCTCGGTTTCCTGAATACAACTCTTGCTGCAACAAATTATTCTCCATCAGCAGTCCATACACTTCTTGAGCTTGAAAATAGAAATTTTATAACAGCTGTTCAGTTGGGGGAAATTCTTGGGCTTGAAAAGTCTAGTATTAGCAGAATGCTAGTTAAGTTAATTAAGAACGGTGAAATTGTTGAAGAGCAAGACGTGACAGATGCTCGATCTAAGACTTTAAGACTGACTTTAAAGGGAAGAGATACTGTTAAGAAAATTAATCAGTACGGGGAGTTGAGAGTTGTTCAGGCTATTGAAAAGATAAATAAATATAAACAGAAAGAGATCGCTCAAGGTTTGACAGCGTATGCTCAATCTTTAATTAATTGTCGAAATAATAAAAATGATGTGATTCATAGTGATATTGAAATAGTAAGTGGCTATCGCGCAGGAATGATTGGTCGAATTGCCGAAATGCACGGTACCTATTATTCTGAAAATTTTGATTTTGGATACTTTTTTGAAGCAAGAGTAGCAAAGGATTTGGCTGAATTTTCAGTCCGTATGTCTAACCCATCTAATCATATATGGTTAGCAATTCGAAACAATAAAATAGTCGGATCTGTTGCGATTGATGGCGAAGACCTAGGAAATAATGAAGCTCATCTTAGATGGTTTATTTTAAGTGATGAATGCAGAGGTCAAGGAGTTGGAAAAAGACTTTTAGATCAAGCAATTGGATTCTGTGATGAAAAATCTTTTTCTGCTGTTCAGCTATGGACTTTTAGTGGTCTTAACGCAGCAAGAAATTTATATGAAATTTTTGGATTTACATTGGCTCATGAATGGGACGGGAACCAATGGGGTAAAAAAATGTTGGAGCAGAAATTCACCCGAATCAAGAGTTAAATGTAAAAGCCTTGATCAAAGAAAAGCTTCACTGGTCAAGAACTTCATATGTAAGAACCGTTTATTTAAGCGGTTTTTTACATTTGAGCCTTATACAATTGATCTTTAAAAATTAAGTTTCTTTATCAGCTTGTATGTAGGTGGCACATATTGTTAATTCCAAAAAAGTACATATTCATACAGAATATTCAAAAGAGACAAACACTATTTCCTTTCAAATCAAAGCAATTTTTGACAAAATAGCTGATGTCAGAAAGGTCAATTCAGGCATAATGACATTTAATCGTTTTGCGTTTATTTTGCAGGAATTTTGCATGCAATATTTTAATTTACTTATAAAACAAAATGTTGGAATGTTTTCCTGATGACAACAGAATATAAGGTGTTATGTGTCTGTTTAGGGAATATTTGTCGCTCTCCAACAGCAGAAGCGATTCTCAGGCATTATTGTGACGTACATGGCCTAAATATTATGGTCGACTCTGCTGGTACCAGCAATTACCATCCCAATAAAGCACCTGATCTACGTAGCCAAAAACATGCTGCACAGCGTGGATATGATTTATCTGATTTACGTGCCAGACAGATTATTTTAGAAGATTTCATCAAGTTTGATCTCATTTTAGCGATGGATCATGAGAATTTTGATGATATCCAGATACTCATGTCACAGGCGGTGCAACAGTTTGGTACACATCAAATTCGTGCCAAGTTGGCATTGATGAGTGAGCATGATCATCAGTTTAAACAGCAAGCCGTACCAGATCCATACTATGGTGGTGCAGATGGTTTTGATCGAGTACTCGATCAGTGTGAATCCAGCAGCCAAGCATGGGTTGATATTTTTAAAAAGCAAATGAAAGCAGGGCAATAGGATTTAATTTAATATGCAGCTACAAGCGCAGGTTCAGCTTAAAAACTTAAATACATTAAATTTGAATGCGATTGCTTCACATTATGTGCAAATCAATCATCCAGATGACGTCATTACGGCATTAGCATTAGCGGAACAGCAGCATTTAAACGTTTTAGTACTCTCGGGAGGCAGTAATGTTTTATTGCCACAGCAAATACAAGCCTTGGTGATGCATTTAAATATTCAGGGCATTGAAATACTTTCTGAAGATGAAAATACTATTACCGTTAAAGTAGGTGCTGGGCAAGTATGGCATGATTTTGTTTTATATAGCACTCAACAGCAATGGTTCGGATTGCAAAATCTTGCTTTAATTCCAGGTTTGGTGGGCGCTTCGCCTGTACAGAATATTGGCGCTTATGGCGTTGAAGCCGGTGAGTTTATTGAATCTGTGCAAGTTTACGATCGTGAACTTAAGCAGTTTACTTCGATTGCAGCACAAGATTGCCATTTTGCGTATCGTCACAGTATTTTTAAAGATCAGCCTAATCGTTACATTATTACCAGTGTGACTTTTAAGCTTCTCAAACAAGCTGATTTGAAACTGAATTATGGTGATCTTAAGCAAGCAGTGGGTGATGAACTGACCGCAGAGAACTTACAAAATCAGGTGATTCATATTCGCCAGAGTAAATTACCAAATCCCAAAGAGTTTCCAAATGTTGGTAGTTTTTTTAAGAATCCAATTTTGACACAAACAGAGTTTGACAAAATTACTCAACAATTTCCAAACATTCCACATTATCCGCAGACAAATAGCAATGTTAAAGTGGCTGCAGGTTGGTTAATCGATCAAGCAGGTTGGAAAGGTAAACAGTTGGGTTCAGTTGGCATGTTCCATAAACAGGCTTTGGTATTGGTTAATTATGCTGATGCAACACTAACGGATGTACGAAATACCTATCAAGCCGTACAAAGTGATGTAAAACAAAAGTTTAGTATTCAATTGGAACCTGAACCTGTGTTATATAGTGAGCAAGGGTTAATTCAAGCTCATCTTGGATGAAGAAATCTATGGCGACAGTGCATTGGATGGTCAGTTTAGTAAGGATAATTACTATATTATTCGTACTACTGGGCTGCTTTATGCTTTTTTTATATTCGCCTTTTTATTCACAACTGGTTGTAAAAGGATTGAATCGTTTTGTCCCTGTTGATGTCAATGAAGTCGCTGCACAAAGTCAACGACCTGCTGCATTGAGTGAACATGAGACCTTAGAACCAGGTTCGAACTTGTGGATTGCTCGACAAGCTTATCTTAAGCTCATGGAAAAAACCTTCCAATCTGAAAAACCAGAAGATTTAAGGTTAATTCAAGCGCGTTATAAGCTACTTCAAGAGCTGATTGCCGAAGAGCAGGAAAAAGAAAACCAAGATGAAAAAAAGCAACCTAGTATTCCATTAATGAGTGAACAACAACCGGAACAAGATCAAGAAAGTTCAGCTGTTGTAATGAATACACCTTTAGATTTTCTGCGATGGAATACACCCGATAATCAGGCACTGATGGGGAAATATATTGCGTTCTTAGAAACTTATCCAATCGCGTTACCCGTGAATGAGGATGACAAGGATCAGACTGACAAAGATTTGATCGAGTTAAAAAAGAACAAAGATAATGTGGTTGAGCAGCAAAGTATTTCCCAACCCAATGCAATTGTTGTATTGGGTGGTGGATTAACGTTGGGTGCCAATGGCAAAGATATTGTCGTGAATAATTACACTCGCTTGCGTTTAGAAAAGACATTACAAGTTGAGAAGAAATATGCATTACCTATCGTACTGAGTGGTGTTGAAGCGCCTTATATGCAAGCATGGTTAAAAGAGCGCGGTGTTGAAGCGAAACTACTTGAGAATCGCAGCATGAATACTTGTGAAAACTCTCGATTCAGTTCTTTATTACTACAAAAGAAAGGTGGTGCTCCAACAGTGATCCTCATTACAGATGAATACCACATGCCTCGGACACGACGTTTGTTTGCTTTAAATGGAATTGAAACGATTCCTGTGGTTGCGCCGATGCCAACAAAGTTAACCGAATGGCGTCCAAGTGAACAAAACTATGATCATAGCCGTCGTGCGAACTACGAAATGTTGGCAACGATACGTGATATGTTATTTGGCTCAAGTGATTGTCGAGAGATACCATAATGTCCGATCTTCCATTTTTAAATCCGACAATTTTAAAACAACTGGATTTACCTGTACCAAATCGAGAGACAACACCACAGGTGCTTGAACCTTTGGATTTATCTGGCGTCACTGAGCTATCCAAGCCATTGCAAGCCTATCGTAAGTTATATGGCTTACATTTATTGGACTGTGAACATTGGCAGGGTTATGTCGAAATGCCATTGTTCCGCGTACATGTACAAGTATTTCAACCCAAACAACAAAAAGTCCAAGGTACAGTGTGTTTGCTACATGGCTATTTGGAACATAGTGGTATTTATCAGCCCATTATTAAAGAAATTCTAGATCAAGGCTTTAGTATCGTCACTTACGATCTGCCTGGACATGGTTTAAGCAATGGCTCACCAGCCAGTATTCAGAATTTTGATCATTATCAGCAAGTGTTACATTCCGTTTATGATGCCGTGCGCGGTGCGAAACAATTACCGAAGCCGTGGTTAGGCATTGGGCAAAGTACAGGTGGTGCAATTTGGATGCATCATTTACTTGAATTTGCAGAACGTAGAGAAGATCCTATTGTTGACCGTGTATTGCTGTTGTCTCCATTGATCCGACCCGCAAAAACGGCATGGTGGCATAATTCGGTTGGTCTGGGCATAATCCGTCGGATCAAGAGCCAAGTACCACGACATTTCCGCCGTAATAACCATAATCCAGAGTTTCTTCGGTTTGTTCGTTTAAAAGATCCTTTGCAACCCCGTATGATGGGTATGGACTGGATTCTGGCCATGTCAAAATGGATGCTAGAAATGGAACAACGACCTGCATGTCGTATTCCTGTGTGGCTCGCACAAGGTGCTTTAGATCAAACCGTAGATTGGCGTTATAATATTGAGTATATTCGCCGTAAGTTTAGATTGCAGACTTTGTTAATGCTGGAGGAAGGCTCGCATCAATTGATTAATGAACGAGCAGATATTCGTGCTGCATTGACGGGTTTAATTCCAGCTTTCCTGCATGCTAAACCAAATCATCATTACTATTAATTTTACTTTTTTCCTTACTATTTAAATGATAGAATTTTTCAGATTTTAAAAAAAATATCAATAAATTAGATGTTTGGGGTAATAATGAAAGAAGGTACATTAAGGGGTTTTTGTGTCTTTATATTGTTATGTTTTTCTTTTCCTGTTTTCGCACAAGAGTTATATAAGTGCGTAACCAATCAAGGAACAACATATCAAAGCAGACCATGCGCAACCAAGACGGCACAAAGGACAGCATGTACAGGCTCAGTTGCTGATGGCTTTTCGGGTGATTGTCGTTCTATGGAACAGCAAAGGCAGCAAGGGATGTCTTATGAAAAAAACGCTTATACACAGGACTTAGCAAATAATAAAACCCGAACAGAAACGAGACAATCGGAGTTTCAAAGAACAATTGTTGAATTTCATGAATGTAAACAACGTATTATGGCTTTGCAGAGATTTGCTCGTTATTCTGATCGTCGGTCTCAGCTAGTGGAAAATAACAGTCGATTTTATGCGGCAAGAGTTTGTACAGACGACGGCAGTGTATATGTGAGTTGTAATGCAGCCACCAATACATTGTTGACCCAGACCAGCCCGACTTGTCCATTCAAAAGGTAGATGTTTTTTAAGACATTGATTGATAAATATTAAAAGATGGTAATCAGTAGTGAAAGCAGCATTTATTGTAATTGGGGTCATTTTTGCAACTTTTTTCTTGTTAAATCGTTGTTCTCATCGCGATGTAACAGCAGATCAGTCCATTAATCATAATCCAATTGAACAACGACAACAGGCTTTAAATCAAATTGCTTTATTGCAACCCTTAAAGCAACACTTGCCCAAGGATTATGAAACTCTACAGCAAACTGCAAATGCGTCAGTGCAGCCTGAAGAAATGCTTGCTGCCGTAAGTAGCACATTGTGGTGGAAACTGCGTGATATTGTGGAAAAACAGGCAGATGATGAGGGGCAAAAATTATGGACAAAGGCATATTTACAACAGTTGTATGATGCTAAGCGTAAAGGGAATTGTTTTCCGATTGCTTTCCCGTTATATGGTAAAACAAATATGGATGAGCGAAGGGCACTACTGAGTTCAGCTACACAGCAGCAAACTGTAGCTGCATTAACATATATGCTAACCCATCAAGGAACTCATTCTTCCATCGATCGTATGCAAACTCCACAAGCATGGGCGCAGATTGCAGACAAATTACGACAAGATTATGGTCAGGATGCAGACTTACTCAATGCTGGAGAAACTGCGCAAGACAAAAATAAACAGTGTGAAGTAGTCATTCGAACTTTCGAATATATTTTGTCTCTACCTTTAGATCAACAAGCGCCAGTGATTCGTTGGATGTTAAATAGACATATTTCGGTGAGTGTTTTTTAAATGAAGGTTTTGATCGAAAAATGTATATAAATTTAAGAAACCAATTGGTTAAATCCACATTTCTATTCTTCATGACGCTTAGTTTAGCTGCGTGTGGAAAAGTTGCCCACGAGCCTAAAGTTGGTGAATACGGGGAAAGCTTAGTTAATTCAGTTCTTTTAACCTCGAGTGAAATTGATGCATTGAATAAAGCTGTTATTGAAAAACCAAAGGATACTTTTAAAAGACCGAATATAGGCATTAGTTTTCAAGCTGATCCCAGCAAAAATCCATATCGTTTTGTTATTGTCGCGAAAGGAACTGCGCAGCAACAGGGCAAAGTCGAGTTAAAATGGATTGGAGGTGTGCAGAGTGAATCCTCTAATGGCTATCATCCTGAGGTTTTTCAAAGTGATGATAAACATTCCTATGATTTAAATCAGCCTTTATTACTGGTCATTAGTTCGGATCCATTCTCAGTCAGTGAACAAAATAACGGTATGAATTATGGTGTTCATGCCGAATTGACGGAAGCCACAAATATTCAATTTCAGTCTGTTGAGGTACAGGTCTGGCAGGGTAAAGGTTCGCAATATAATTGGACCTCTTATCTCAAATTTCTAGTGATTTTAATGGTTGCTATTTTTGGTATTTATCGATTGGTTAGTCGCTAACTTTTAGATATTTGACCAAAGAAAAGCCACCTTGCGGTGGCTTTTTAGTCATTAAAATTGATTGGCGTCCGCCATTTTCCACATGCGATAATAGAAATTCTCATCATCATTTAAATCGCTGTGCAGTAATTCATTTTCTTTTAAGAAGAAGTGGATCTGTGCATAGTTTTTGATTTCACGATCATTCATACGCTGTGCTAAATGATGTGCTTTAATGTCAGATGGATGATGCAAACCCGCTGCTGCAATCATTTCAGATAAGGCGTGCAAGGTGTTTTTGTGGAAATTAAACACACGTTCAGCCTTACTTGGCACATCGATGGCTTTTTGGCGATCTTTATCCTGCGTCGCAACACCAACAGGACACTGGTTGGTATGACAGCTTTGTGCTTGGATACACCCTACTGCAAACATAAAGCCGCGTGCAGAGTTAACCCAGTCTGCGCCTAAGGCAAAGGTGCTAGCAATATCAAAGGCACTGATCATTTTTCCACTGGCACCAATTTTGACTTGATTGCGTAGTCCTGCACCAACAAGCGTATTGTGCACAAAGCGCAATCCCTCTCTGAGTGGTGTGCCAATATAGTCGCTAAACTCGATCGGTGCTGCGCCAGTTCCGCCTTCAGAGCCATCCACCACCACAAAGTCAGGCACAATTCTCGTTTCTAGCATGGCTTTGACAATGCTCATAAATTGCCATGGCTGACCAATACAGAGTTTAAATCCGACAGGTTTACCACCTGAAAGTTCTCTCAGCTTTTGGATGAAATGCATCATTTCAATTGGTGTGTTAAAACTTGGGTGCTTGGATGGGGAAACACAGTCATGATCTCTTGAGATCCCGCGGATACGAGCAATTTCTTCAGTGATTTTATGCTTGGGTAAAATACCGCCGTGACCTGGTTTTGCCCCTTGTGAAAGCTTGACCTCAATCATTTTAATATTCGGATTTTTGGCTTGCTGTGCAAACTTATCTGGATCGAATAAGCCTTCGGCTGTGCGGCAACCAAAATAACCACTGGCAATTTGCCAGACAATATCGCCGCCATGTTCTAAATGGTAGGGGCTTAGACTGCCTTCACCTGTATCGTGGTAGAAGTTACCTAAATGCGCACCTTTGTTCAATGCACGAATTGCATTTGCACTTAGACTACCAAAACTCATTGCAGAGATATTCATGATCGATGCACTATAGGGTTGGCTACATTGTGCATTACCAATCAGAACACGGAAAGATTCTGGATTAGCAGGAGGGCATGGGGCAATGGAATGCACAATGAAGCGATAGTTTGGATCATAGACATCTATGATTGAACCAAAGGGCTTATCTGCATTTTCATTTTTTGCACGTTGATAAACCAAACTACGTTGCATACGCGAAAAAGGCAGTGCATCCTGATCTGATTCTATGAAATATTGACGAATTTCAGGGCGAACATCTTCGAAAAGAAAACGGAAATGTCCCAAAATTGGATAGTTTCTTAATATGGCATGTTTCTTTTGCAACAGATCGCGTAGGCCAACAATACTGAGTAATCCTGTAACTAACCAAAGACCGTTTAAAAGTGTATCGGATATAAAATAATAAATTGTATGTGGGGTATAGGTAAATTTAAACCAAGTAATTGTTAAAGCAGTAAAAATACAAAGAAACCAAACAGAATGTCTTGAAAAGAAGGTGTTAAGTAATTTATGTCTTATAGCTTGCGCTGGACTAGCCATCGGCAGGAGATTCCCATAATGAAGCAACTGACAAACGATGCCAAGAAGCGAACACAAGCTCAAGTAATGAATTGTTAGATATGAGAATTATTCTCTTTCGTGAGAGATACTATTCTAGTTCAAGCTGATAGTCATCTTTGGTGACTTTGATCTTAATCTTTTTATACTTTCTTTTATTGGGATTCAAAGCCGAGTCAGTGACCTCAGTAGCAAAACTCGAATTTCCCATCAAGTCATAATAGGCTTTATAACCAATCAAAATCTTTTGTGGTCTACCACTATGCTCATGACTATAGCTTTCAATGAGTTGAGTTAACTGTTCTAAAATCGAAGTTTGCGTCATATCTATCTCATTCGCCTGCTTAGCTCATAGGCTTAAGCTAATCGAACTTTGTTAAGGAAATAAGACAGGCAGTCTACTCAAATACATTTATTCATATCAGCTTGAGACCATGGTCTGATTTAGAGATATCGCCAATTATTCTTTAATAGCGACCTTTATTGGCAGAGCCAAACAATAATAAAATTACACATAACATAATTTAATTATGTATTGCATAAATTTAGACTTTCTTGTAGCATGAATTTATAGCTGAGAGCCAAGATCAAGAATCATGATTTCTTCATTTGGCTGACTTATGGACGGAAAGGGCTTTAACACGGATGCTTTTACATACTTATAAAAACACCTGTCGCCTTTTCTGATAACGCATGTATAGGTTGATGCTTTTAGATAGCGATTAAGCAATTGAAGAATAAGACCTATACAGAGCATTAAACGGATGAATTTATCTAAATAAGGGAAACTAGATGGACATTTTAGATAACCCATTAGAACTATGTGGTTTTGCTTTTATTGAATTTGTTTCGACGGAAAACGGATTAGATCAGATCTTTGAGACCATCGGTTTTTCTAAAGTCGCAAAGCATAAGTCTAAAAAAGTTTATTTATGGCGTCAGGGTAATATCAACATTATCTTGAACTACCAGCCTGAATCTTATGCTTCATTCTTCTTTAAAGAACATGGTCCTTCAGCCTGTGCAATGGGTTTTAGAACCCGCGATGCAGCCAAAGCATTTAGCAAAGCAGTGGAGCTTGGTGCAGAGCCAATGTATTCACAAGCTGGGCCAATGGAACTAAATATCCCTGCGATTAAAGGGATTGGTGGCATGCCAATTTTCCTTGTTGACCGTGATATCTATGAAAATGACTTCGTTTTCTTTGATGATGCAGACAGAAATCCAAAAGGTGCAGGCCTGAACGAAATCGACCATTTGACCCATAACGTCTATAAAGGACGTATGGAGTATTGGGCGAACTTCTACGAAAAAATCTTTAACTTCCAAGAAATCCGCTACTTTGACATCAAAGGCGAATATACAGGTTTAACTTCTAAAGCCTTGACTGCACCAGATGGCATGATTCGTATTCCATTGAATGAAGACTCAGACAAGGGTAACGGTCAAATTGCAGAGTTTTTGGCAGATTTCAATGGTGAAGGTATTCAGCATATTGCCTTTATTACCGATGACTTGCTTTCAACATGGGACAAGTTAAAAGGGATCGGCATGCAGTTTATGACAGCACCACCTGAAACTTATTATGAAATGTTGAAAGAGCGTTTGCCTAATCATGGTGAGCCAACGGAAGAATTGCAAAAACGCGGTATCTTGTTGGATGGCAATACCAAAGATGGTCAGAAAAAGCTGTTATTACAGATTTTCTCGCAAAATATGCTTGGGCCTGTGTTCTTTGAATTTATTCAACGTAAAGATGACGATGGTTTTGGTGAAGGGAACTTCAAGGCATTGTTTGAATCAATCGAACGTGACCAGATCCGCCGTGGTGTATTAGAAGCAAAATAATCCCACTCAAAGCTTGAAATAAAAAAGCCAAGAAGTTCGCTTCTTGGCTTTTTTGTATGGATCAATCATTAACGGGTTTGAATATATTGGTTGATTGCTGCAACTTCACGTTTAAATAGTTCTAAGTTATCGCTGCCTTCATGCACTGAGAAAAACATTTCACTGTCCAATGCGACAATACAAAATTCCATTGAGTGATGCGCATTAAAGATCGGTAGGCCAACCGCATTAATTCCGACCAGAAGATCACCTTGAGCTATCGACATACCATGTTGCAGAACATTTTCTTTGAGTAGCAGAAATTCGTCCCAATCGGTCGGTTTAATCGGGTAGTGATTGTTCGCTGCTTTTTCCCATTCCGCTTGCATCAGAGGTTTAATCACGGCTTCAGGCATATAAGAGGCAAACACACGACCCGCTGCGGAATTGACCAACGGCATGATCGACCCAACCTTGGTCACAATCGAAATCGGATGGTTGGATTCAATCGATTGAACCACTAAAGGTCCTTTGGGTGACCATTTACTGATTTGTATGCCACAGCCAATCTTGTTTTGTAATTCATAAATCAGGTGCTGAACCAACTGTAATACATCTGTATGCTGGATACAGTTTAGCCCTAAACGCCATGCTTGATCGCCTAAGGCATACTGACCATCGGTAAGCTGCTTGGCATAATTCATACGAATCAGGCTAACCAGATAACGGTGTACCTTGGCAGGATGCATATCCAGTTTGCTGGATAGATCTTTTAAAATAATGGGCTTGTTGTGTTCTAAAAGGGCATTCAGTACGGCTAAACCGACCTCAAGTGATTGAACCCCACCAGATAACTTTTCTTCAATCATTCAATAACCCTTAAGCTGCACGTTTTACGCAGTGTTTGTTGCTGTCAATTATGGATAATTTACATCCAGCACATAATGCCTGAGCAGTTGGCAAAATAGAAATCATCTTTTTAAATGAATTAAATCGGTGAATTGTATAAGCATACAATTGTTTTTAGAGAGATTGCACGCTATTTTGCAGAGCCTACTATGCCTTAAAAATATACAAAATGCTTTAAATTTAGACCATAAAAAAAGGCATTAGCATTTTACAACGCTAATGCCAATTTCATGGAACTGGATTTATGCGCCGAGTTCATCTTCGTGTAAGAAATGAGTATGGTGTGGTGCACGTTTGGTACGACTCCACTCATCCAGCATTTCTAATTTCATTTCTTCGGTAATTCGTGCAATCTTGGCATCGGCATGGGCATCATTATAGGTCAATTCTAAACGATGACCATTGGGATCGAAGAAGTAAATCGAATGGAAGATACCATGGTTGGTGACACCTAATACCTTCACATCATTCGCTTCGAGATGTGCTTTTGCTGCCATCAGCGCATCTAAATCTTCTACTTCAAAAGCAATATGTTGTACCCATTGCGGTGTGTTTTCATCACGGCCCATATCGGGTTGAGTCGGCAGTTCAAAAAATGCCAATACATTGCCTTGGCCCGCATCTAAAAACAAATGCATATAAGGGTCAAAGGCTTTGGTAGATGGCACATGGTCTTCTGCAAATGCCAGAATGAAATCCATATGCAGCATTTTTTTGTACCATTCGACGGTTTCTTTAGCATCTTTACAGCGATAAGCCACATGATGAATTTTTTTAATTGCAAAGCTCATGATAAAACTCCTTTTATCTCTATTCCCAATCTGGTTGTTGTTCTGGGGTCGCATTCAAAAATGCAGGAAGGGTTAAGCAATGTTGGTAGATCGACTCAATCTTGGGAAATGCACTTAAATCAATTTTAAAGCGCTTGGCGTTGTAGACTTGAGGAATCAAACAGCAGTCTGCAAAAGTCGGCTGTGAGCCAAAACAGAATTGCCCATTGGAATGCTGTAATTGCATTTCTAAGCTGTGAAAGCCTTCTAAAATCCAATGTCGGTACCACAGTGTTTTTTGCTCATTACTGATCGCAAGATCGTTTTGCAGGTACTTCAACACTCTCAAGTTATTGATCGGATGAATGTCACAGGTAATACTTTGTGCAAAGGCACGGACTTTGGCACGTTCAATCAGATCTTTGGGTAACAGCGCTTTGGCTGGATAACGTTCTTCCAGATATTCCAAAATGCTGAGCGACTGGGTAAAGGTCTGATCTTGGTCAAGCAAAGTTGGCACCAGCTGACTTGGATTGAGGGTACGATAACTTGCCAGTTGCTGCTCATTTTTAACGAGATGCACTGCTTCAGTTTCATAGGGCAATGCTTTCAGGTTGAGTGCAATACGTACCCGATAAGCTGCAGAGCTACGAAAGTAACTATACAGTTTCATAGCGCTCGTCCTTTTGTTGATTAAAACGGAAGTGACGTGCTGGTAAAATGGTATTGGCAACTTCGCCAAAGCCCACGCGAATTCCATCTTTTTCACAGTAGCCTTTCATCACAACACGGTCACCATCTTCCAAGAAGCCACGCTTTTCGCCGTTGGAAAGGTTGAGCGGTTTGGTGGTATTCCAAGTTAGTTCCAGTAAGCTGCCATAAGAATCTTCAGTTGGGCCTGAAATCGTGCCTGAACCCATTAAATCGCCGACTTGTACATTGCAGCCTGCAATGGTGTGGTGAGTCAGTTGCTGTGACATTGACCAATACATATATTTAAAGTTGGTTTGGCAAATCACATCGGCTTGTTTTGATTGAGGTGTTTGCACTTCAACACTGAGGTGAATGTCATAGCTATTAGCAGTGTTTTCTTGTAGATAGCTCAATGGTTTTGGCTGTTGCTCTGGACCTTTAACTTTAAATGGCTCAAGCGCTTCCATGGTCACCACCCAAGGTGAAATGGCACTGGCGAAAGTTTTGGCGTTAAAAGGGCCTAAAGGGACATATTCCCATTGTTGAATATCACGCGCTGACCAGTCATTCAGTAACACCATGCCAAAGATATGTTCCCATGCATTTTCAATGGCAATCGGCTCGCCCAATTCAGTTGCTTTACCCACGACAAAAGCAGTCTCGAGTTCAAAGTCGAGTTTACGTGTCGCTGAGAATACAGGGCGTTCTTCATTGGGTAATTTGATTTGGCCTGAAGGGCGCACAATGTCTTTACCGCTTACAATCACAGAACTGGCACGACCGTTATAGCCGACAGGCAATTCGCTCCAGTTCGGCAATAGCGCATTTTTAGGATCTCTAAACATAGTGCCGACATTGGTGGCATGTTCTTTCGATGAATAGAAGTCGGTATAGCCAGGAACATGAATCGGTAAATGTAAAACCACATCTTCTTGTTTAAACAGCACTTGCTGACGTAAATCGGCATTATCACGTAAGGTCGGATTTTCCGCAGACAATAAGCTTTGTAAATTACTGCGAACCGTATGCCAATTCTGTTTGCCAGTTTCAATAAATTTATTCAGTGTTGGCTGATTAAAGCAGTTTGCTGTCGTGAGCTGTAATAAGCCTTTTTGCTCTAATGCAGCAAGGTCAAGCACCCATTCACCAATTGCAACGCCAACGCGTTTGTCAGCTTGTGCAGTCTCGCTAAAAATACCGTATGGCAAATTATGTATTGTGAAATCTGATTGGGCATCAATCTCAAGAAAAGAAGTTAAATGATGGGCCATGATTCGCTTTCCTTGTCTTTAATTCTGTTGGTCTAATCTGGTTGTTTAGGGAGTGTTTTGATTAAGTATTTGAAAGATAAAATGATATTTAGATTTTTATCTGCCAATTGTAGTTTGCTTAGAGCAAAAATCCCTGCGTCTTAATTTCTATGATACTGAAAATAATTAATTACGCAATACATAATTTAATTACATTATTCATAATATTTGTTATTTATTGAATTTTCTGTTTATATGCGCGGTTATTCGAAAAGTGAATTAATTATTTTTCGGATTAGATATAGGCATTTATGATTAACTTATGATATACGTAATTTTAGACAGAAAAATTACGCGACACGGATGAGAATAATCATATGTCAAAACAGGAGCAAGGAAACCTGAACCCAGGTTTAAGCAATCGGCATATCCAGCTTATTGCGCTAGGTGGTGCGATTGGCACAGGTCTGTTTCTAGGTATCTCACAATCGATTAAGCTGGCTGGCCCTTCGGTCATCTTGGGTTATGCGATTGCAGGGCTTATTGCATTTTTAATGATGCGGCAGTTAGGTGAGATGGTGGTACAAGAGCCAGTCAGTGGTTCATTCAGCCATTTTGCTTATAAATACTGGGGTTCTTTCGCAGGCTTTATGTCTGGTTGGAACTACTGGGTACTCAATGTGCTGGTCTGTATGGCAGAGTTGAGTGCGATCGGCTTATATATACAATACTGGTGGCCAGAAATCCCGACGTGGGTTTCAGCATTGGCCTTTTTTATCTTAATTAACGGTATCAACCTTTTGCATGTCAAATTTTTTGGTGAAATGGAGTTTTGGTTCTCCATCATCAAAATTTTAGCAATCTTGGCCATGATTGGTTTTGGTTCGTATTTACTTGCAACAGGAACGGCAGGGCCACAAGCGGGTATCAGTAACCTTTGGGCGTTGGGTGGATTCTTTCCATTTGGTGTAGAAGGTCTGGTCATGGCAATGGCGGTGATCATCTTTGCTTTTGGTGGAATTGAATTATTTGGTATTACTGCGGCAGAAGCACGTGATCCTGATAAAACCTTACCAAAAGCGGTCAATCAAATTATCTACCGTATTTTGATTTTCTATATTGCAACGCTTTTCATCTTATTCGCGCTGTTCCCTTGGAACCAAATGGCACAAGGTGGTAGCCCATTCGTGATGGTCTTTGCCTCATTGGATAGCCAAGGCGTTGCGACTATGCTGAACTTTGTGATCTTGACTGCTGCTGTATCTGTTTATAACGGAACTAGCTATTGCAGTAGCCGTATGCTTTTAGGCTTGGCTCAACAAGGTAATGCACCTAAGTTCCTTAAGAAAATCAACAAACGTGGTATTCCGACCAATGCTGTTTATGTTTCGGCATTTGTTACGGTACTGTGTGTATTGTTAAACTATGTCTTCCCAGATAAAGCATTTGGTTTGTTGATGATGCTGGTGGTTGCAGCCATTGTGATTAACTGGGTGGTGATTTCATGGACGCATTTAAAGTTTCGTAAAGCCATGCAAGCACAAGGGCTAACCACTAAGTTCCCAAGTATTGCTTATCCATTCAGTAATTATCTTTGCATCATCTTTATGTTAGGTATTCTCGTGGTGATGTCATTGACTGCGGATATGCGTATCGCAGTCATGATGATTCCGGGTTGGATTCTCTGTTTGATGCTGGCGTATTATGTAAAGCAACGTAAGTTGAGAAATGCTCAACCGAGTGTAGCGTTGAATACAGATGCGTAAGTTGTAAAGTGATATTTTAAAAGGGCTGAAAATTCAGCCCTTTTTTGTGGATAGGTGTTTTTATTATTTATGATGATACTAGGCGAATTGTTGGATGAAATAAGCTAAAATTCTTTTAGGTCAATCAATTCTCTATTGTTGTTATCTCACACCTGTAAAAGGCATTTGAATTGCTTCAATCATTAAGTATCCAAACACGATTGGGTGGCTTCTACTTTTTCTACTATGCCATAGTCGGAACATTTATGCCGTATTGGAACCTGTATCTACAAGATCAGGGGTTCAATTACCAAGAGATCGGCATTCTTTCTTCAATTGCCATTATCACGCGTTTTTTTGCACCGCTGATTTGGGGTTGGATTGCCGATAAATCAGGAAAGCGAATGCTTTTGGTGCGTGTTGCGACATGGATGGAAGCCTGTATCTGGTTTGCCATCTTCGTAATCCCGAATAGCTTCCAATCAGTGGCTTTACTGATGTTGATTTTTAGCTTCTTTCAAAATGCTATCCTAGCGCAGTTTGAAGGCGTGACCTTATTCTGGCTTGGAGAAAAACGTGCTGAACTTTATGGCAAAGTGCGTAAATGGGGTTCAGTAGGGTTTATCGTCGGTGTATTCGTAATAGGGGCTTTGTTGGAGGTTATTCCAATCTCAATGTTGCCGATTTTACTGCTCTCTGTTTCATTTCTTGCTTTTCTCTGGTCATTTAGTATTAAAGAACCAGAACATGCACCAAGTTCACAGAAAACGCTTGAACCGCTGCTGCCGATTTTAAAACGACCCATCGTCGCGGCATTTTTCAGCATTGAATTTATTTTGCTATTTTCTCTGGCACCATTTTATAGTTTTTATAGTAACTTCCTCAAAGAGATTGGTTTTAGCACCACACAAATTGGCAGCTTATGGGCGATGGGGGTGATTGCTGAAATTGTGATGTTTGCTGTGGCACAAAAGCTATTCTTTACTCGCTTTTCATGGCGGACACTGGTGGTGATTTGCTTAGTGTTGACCAGTTTACGTTGGTTCTTGGTTGGTATCTTAGAAACCAATTATATTGGACAGTTGCTTGCTCAATGCTTACATGCTTTTAGCTTTGGCCTATTCCATCTGATTGCCATGAAAGTGATTTTCCAAAACTTTACACCAGAGCAGCAAGGTCGAGGACAGGCTTTGTATAGCACCATGTGGGGCTTAGGGGTGGCATCTGGAAGTTTATTGGCAGGGCATTATTGGCAGATCTTTTCAGGTGCAACAATTTTCTTCTGCGCCAGTGTGGTGGTCTTGTTTGGTTTATTACTGGTGCTATGGCTGCCGAATCAAGTGGAAACAGCAGCCAAGGCTTAAGTTAAATTTGGATATGCTTATATTGTTGCAGCCACGGTTGTGTTTGTTCCAATTGAGCGGCCAGTTGCAATAATCGATCCTCACGTCCAAAAGGTGCAATAAATTGACTACCCAGTGGCATGCCGTGTTTATTCCAGTACAATGGTACAGACATGGCAGGTAGGCCCGTTACATTGGCTAATTGGGTAAATGGCACCCAGCTTAAATTGTCCTGTACCATTTTTTCAACCAGTTTGCCTTGAGCCAGATAATGCGCTTTTCCAACTTTTAACAAGCCTTTTAAAATTGGTTTCTGCCAGGCAGGTGTAGCGACTTCACCATTTTTTGGCGCGACTGAGGCCGTGGTTGGGGTAAGGTATAAGTCATATTTTTCAAAGAAAATATTCATTTGGGTGCTGTACAGTCCCCAATTATTGAGCGTGTGAATATATTCTGTCGCGGTCGTTTTCGCACCAAAGGCGGCCAAAGCAATCGAATCCAGTTCAAAATCATGATCTGTTGCGCCCGCCATTTGCTTGATTTGTGCCTGCATATAAGAGAACTGGCTAAACCAAGTGGTGACAAAATCTTTTGCCAGCGCTAAGCCATCTATTTTTGGGCGATCTTCAACCACAATATGTCCCAATGACTCCAAAAGTTTAGCGGTTTGTTGTACCGCTTGGATCGCGTCTTTAGAAATCTTGGTACCAATTGGTGATTGGGTATTAAAGGCGATTCTGAGTTTTTTGGGTGCTTGCTGAATAACATCCAAGTAATTCTGTGCAGGGGCTTCAATACGAAATAATGAAGTTTGTTCAGGGCCTTGTACTGCATCGAGCATAGCTGCACTATCCCGAATGGTTTTGCTGAGTACATGCTGCATGGCGGCGCCGTGCATAGCTTCGCTAAATTGTGGCCCCCATGGCGTACGTCCACGACTCGGTTTGAGTCCGAATAAACCGCAATAAGAAGCAGGGATGCGAATTGATCCACCGCCATCACCAGCACCTGCAATAGGGACTAATCCGCCTGCAACTGCCGAAGCAGCACCACCAGAAGACCCACCGCTGTTATGCTTTAAATTCCAAGGATTACGACAGGTCCCCCAAGCATCAGGCTCAGTAATCCCTTTAATGCCAAATTCAGGTGTGTTGGTTCGTCCAAAAGTGACAATACCAGTTTGTTCCCAGCGATTGACAATTTCAGCATTAAAATCTGGCGTGTAATTGATTTTCTTTAATGCTTGGCTACCATAAGAGGTAGGCACGCCTTGATATTCTTGAAATAAATCTTTGACGAGAAATGGAACACCTGCAAATGGACCTGATAGTGTTTGTTGAGCACGTTGTTTCGCTTGCTCATACATTGGAATAATGATGGCATTTAGCTTTGGATTAACCTGATTGCTCCGTTCTAATGCAATTTCAAGTAGCTCTGAAGGCTGAACCTCTTTGTTTTGGACTAACTTGGCTAACCCCAAACCATCGTACTGTACATATTCTGAAAATTTCATGGCTTTTATCCCTAAAGCAAAAATCTTTATAAAGTAAATAATTAAGCACAAATCGCAAAATAGCATACCTGAAAAAATGCCATAACAAGCAATTAAATTACATGGTAAAAATATTGTGTTTATATGGTTATGAATGCATGTTTTTATCAAAAAATATGCTAATTTAAGCCTATGACCGTTTTAGATGACGACTTAATTAAATCTATGAAAAATATTTATATTATTGGATTATTATGGGCTTGCTCAACATGGACTATGGCAGAGACGGTCGTAAATGACAAAGCAAAGGTAACACCGCAACAAATAGCAAAAGCGAATGCAATTCGTGTGACCACAAGACCTGAAATTATGGGGCTATGGGGAATGGAAATTCCCAATAATAAAAAATGTGTGGAGTATTATAATTTCCGTGGCTCTAGTGATGTGGTGATTAAAAGCGGGCAAGAGTGGTCGTATGGTTTATATGACTACCAACCTTCCGAAGATCATAAAGAGCGTTTACCAGCGCTGATTTTACAAATCAAATATGATAACAATGAAGCGGATTGTTCTGGCCAAAAGCAAGATCAAACGGGTGAAGTTTCTCAATATTTTGTGAAATGGGCGAATGATTCGACTATCGATTTTTGTGCCAGTGAGAAAGGTGATAAGTGTTTTGCGACCTTACGTCGTGTTTTACCTTGATATAAGATTGAGTTAGACATAAAAAAGCCTCTTGAGTAAGAGGCTTTTTTATTTAGGCTTTTTCAGCTTGTGGTTCAAGCTGTTTCAATAAATGTTTTTCCAGATAATGAATATCCATTGCTTGTCCACAGAACTTTTTATCCTGCAAAATGAGATCTTTATGCAAAGGAATATTGGTTTTAACACCAGTTAAAATCATTTCGTCTAAAGCTTGGCGCATGCGCGCTAACGATGTTTCACGGTCTTTACCATGAGAAATCAATTTTGCAATCATTGAGTCATAGTAAGGCGGGATGTTATAGCCCTGATAGATGTGTGAATCCAAACGGATACCTGCACCACCTGGGGCATAGAAACTTTCAATTTTACCTGGAGATGGCAAGAAAGTAGTTGGATCTTCTGCATTGATACGGCATTCAATCGCATGGCCTTTAACTTCAATTTGCTCTTGTTCAAGCTCAAGACCTAAACCAGCCGCAATACGAAGTTGCTGTTCAATGATATCAACCCCAGTCACCATTTCAGTGACAGGATGCTCAACTTGCACACGGGTATTCATTTCAATGAAGAAGAATTCACCATCTTCAAATAAGAATTCAAATGTCCCTGCACCACGATACTGCATTAACTTACATGCATTGACACATGCTTCTAGAATATCTGCACGTGCTTGTTCAGGTAGGTTTGGGGCAGGTGCTTCTTCTAATACCTTTTGATGGCGACGTTGTAAAGAACAGTCACGATCATAGAGGTGAATTGCATGACCATTACCATCACCGAGCACCTGTACTTCAACATGGCGAGGCTTCTGTAAGAAACGTTCCATATAAACGGTATCGTCACCGAACCACATTTCAGCATCGCGTTGAGCTGCTTGAACAGATTCAAGTAGGGTGTCGACGCGTTCTACAATACGCATACCACGACCGCCACCACCAGAAGCAGCTTTGACAATCAATGGAAAGCCAATTTCTTTTGCTTCAGCAAGCGCATTATTAATCGTTACGGCATGGTCACAGCCAGGTACCGTTGGTACACCTGATTTTTTCATGGCAATAATCGCTGATACTTTATTCCCCATAAGGCGAATATGTTCAGGGCGAGGGCCAATAAAAATAAAGCCAGAACTTTCTACAATTTCAGCAAATTCCGCATTCTCGGACAAGAAACCATAACCAGGATGGATTGCATCCGCACCTGTGATTTCTGCAGCAGTAATAATTGCAGGAATATTTAAATAGCTTTCACTACTTGCACCCGGTCCGATACACACTGCTTCATCAACGAAGCGTAAGTGCATTAAGTCTTTATCAGCATCTGAATAGATACCAACTGTTTTAATGCCAAGAGTTTTACAAGCCCGAGTAATTCGTAAAGCGATTTCGCCACGGTTTGCAATCAATACTTTTTGCAACATAGGAATCCCCAAACTGATTAAGCACGGTAGCGGAAAAGTGGTTGACCGAATTGGATCACTTCACCATTTTTCACTAGAATTTCTTCAATAACACCGCTCTTAGTTGCTTCAATCGGGTTCATGATTTTCATTGCTTCAATGATCCCTAGTGTTTCACCCGCAGAAACTGTTTGACCTACATTTACAAATGGTGCTTCACCAGGGCTTGGCGCTGCATAGAACACACCAACCATTGGTGATGATTCAACTGCACCACGTGGTGTTTTTGCTGCTGGTGCTGGAGCAGTAGCTGTTGGAGCCGCTGCTACAGCCGTTGCTGCATAAACAGGGGTAGGACGAGTTAATGAGATGGATTGGTCGCCTTCCTTAACTTCAATCGCTTGTAAGTCAGATTCAATCATCAAATCGATGAGTTTCTTGATTTTACGGATATCCATGAGTGAGCATTCCTAATGTGTTTAAATTAGTTAGAAGATTGAATTTTTTCGATAGCGTAATCGAGTGCGAAGGAATAACCCTTTGCACCTAAGCCACAAATTACGCCAATGGCTTTATCTGATAAATATGAGTGATGACGGAATGATTCACGAGCGTGAACATTTGACAAATGAACCTCAATAAATGGGATGGCAACACCCAGTAAGGCATCGCGTAAAGCAACTGAAGTATGGGTCAAGGCAGCAGGGTTGATAATGATGAATTTCACACCCTCGTTTTGTGCTTGATGGATACGATCGACAATCGCACCTTCCCAGTTGCTCTGAAAAGAATCTAGTGTAAGAGATGCTTGTTTAGCTTGAGCAGTGAGTTGCTGGTTAATATCATCCAAAGTGAGATAACCATATACCTCTGGTTCGCGTTTTCCTAGCAAGTTCAAATTCGGTCCATGAATTACCAAAATGGTTGAGCTCATTCAGCCTGCTCCAATTCTAAATTTGCAAAAGTTTTTTGCAAGATGTCTGCAAAGTTTGCTTATTATGGCACAAAATTCTACAATTTTTTTATAATTTGTTTTAATCGATGAAGAAATTTGCATACCAAGCATGGTGCATATAATGAAAACTTTGCAAGGAATTGGCAATGTTAAAATATGACAAAATTTAGCGTAATTTTATTTTTAAACATTCTAAACTGAATTACCCCATTTCGTTCATGGGATTTGTGTAACTCTGCAGTCAATCTGCTTGGATTTTCGTATTTTAGAGCGACTTAAATCCTTAGAAAAGAACTAACGAATGTATATTTATATGAGATCTAACAGGATGTTGGTTTAATACTAACATATTGTTTTTATGTATTTAAATTATTATTTATGAAGATGTTAAACTCTCAGTTGCTAAAATATGAATATTGAATGTGTTGTGATGAAGCTTACTTATTTAGTGACATTGCAAAGCACTTGGTTATTACGATGCAAGATGATTATAGATTGAACATTGCTATTGCTTATTCAGTTGGCAGAAATGATAAAAAAGCGCATTCTAGATGGCAGTTAATGACATAAAAATGTCCGAAAAAGATATCTCTGCTTTCAATATGATAGTGACTACTTAAGGGGTTACTTTTGATTGGCGTAATCCCTTTTGGGTCTTTCAAAAGCTGTCTTGATATTTAAAGACAGCTTTTTTTTTATCCTTTTTATAGTTTATTCGCAGCAGCTTTATGCACTTCAAGCAATAGGCAATTCTGTGCTTGAATCAGATAGGTGTCTTGTTCGAATTCTACAGTATTCCATTTATGCATTTGTTGAAATAGCCATTCAAAGTCTTGGGCTTTCGGTTCAGCACTGTTCTGTACAAAATTACGAATGATATTCTGGATGGTGTAGTACTTTTCAACATGAACATCTGGTGAACAATGGAATTGAATCACATCAAATTCAATCAGAAGTTGCCATACAGGTGCAAAATCTTCGAGTTGACGTAATTCTTGTTGCGCTTTGAGAATGGCGCTGGTTAAGGCAATCAAGCTGTGGGGATGTTGTTGCGCCCATTCCTGTGTAACGGCTAAGACTTTGTCGGCAACATTCGGGATAATGTGCTGACTTGAACAGACAATTCGGCTTAGGCCTTGTAACTCGGCTTGAGTATTCCAAGGTTCTCCGACACAAAACCCATCTATGAGATGGTTACTAATCGCTTCAACCATATAAGGTGGCGGTAGCGTTTTCATTTGAATAGTTTGCGCCAGTCTAGGGTCAGCCAAAGCGAGCCATTCTCTTAAGCAATAGTGATGAATTGAATGTTGAAACACATGCGCCAAAGAGACGTTTTGATGTTGGTGGATATAATCTGTCAGCTTCTGTGCTGAACTTTCTGCGCTGTCATGTTTTTGAATATCAAGTGCATAGCAGAGCTTTTGGCTTAAGCTAATAAAGGCTCGATTTTCGCTCAGCACGAGAGGGGTTTGTAGTGGAATGCCAATTTGATCCGTTCCGACCGCTGCTGCTGGGAGCATCGCAGATAGGCAATGTGCAGCATCGAGTAAGCCAAAAGCTAAACGATCACGTAAGCTGGCCCAAGATGCTTCCTTGACTAAATTGACATTTAAACCGACTTCTTCAAAAAAACCACGCTGTTTTGCCCAGAGTAATGCGACACAATCAAGTAAAGGAATATAGCCCAGTTGTAATTCGGTTTTCTCTACTTTTGCTAATTCGACTAAATGGCTCATCTATTCATCCTTTAGCTGATTATTTAAAAGTTGTTGGGCATCGAGTAGGCGCCGTGCCATTTCTCCAATGGTCATGCGATGGCTCATGGCATTTTTTCTGAGTAATTGAAACGCGGTATCTTCGGTTAAGCCATGTAGTTGCATCAGCAACACTTTGGCTTTTTCGACGTCTTTACGATCTGCAAGTTTAGTCTTGGCATCTTTTAGGTCACATTCGAGTTTTTTATGCTTTTTATACTGCTCAATCGAAATATCTAAAATAGTGTGTAGGCGGCTTGGGTCTATACCATCCACGATATAGGCGGTAATCCCTGCATCAATGGCTTGTTTAATCATATCTTTATCGGTGTTCTTGGTAAAAAGTACCGTAGGTAGATCAAAGTTGCTGACACAACTTTCGATCACATCGCGATGTGGATGATCCATATCAAGCAGAATCACATCGGCTTGAAGATGTTCGAGTTTAAAAATATTGAGATGATCGAGGGTAAAACAAGCCACTACATCAAAGTCATGTTCAATCAAACAGGTTTTTATGTATTCAGCCCGAGCCTGGTCGTCATCAATAAGTGCGATCTTGAGTTTCGGCATAGTATTTAGGTCAAACGATGGGGTTATGCACAGATATAAAGTGCTGTGCGTATTGTTTTTGAAGCAAAATTAGTGCCAGTGAAGCTATTTTGATTTCTTATTCGGTGCAATCGCTCCATAGGGCGTATTGTTTATGCGCTTTATTGTATCGCTGTGACCAAGTAGAAGAAATGAAAAATTTGAATTATATCCTCCAGAATGAAAGATGCACTTTTTAAGTGCGTAAAAAGAGTTGTTTTGAAGCAGTGCGAATTATGCTTTAAAACAGGTCGTTGTACTGAACTTGCTCTCTTCAACCGAATTGGTATTCATTAAAAACAAAGGATAATTTAATAAAATAAATATAAAACAATGACTAATGTTTTATTGGTGTGGTTGTGTTGGGAACTTGGCACAGCATTTGCTAACTATTCATTGAGTCAAAGATGACTTGCAAAATTGTAAGACGGCCAACGATGTCCGATCTGATCGGTTTGTTGATACAGCGTGATGTATTAACAACACAAGATACGTTCAGTATGGGAGATGGCAATGTCTTTAGATTTATCGGCGAAAAAAGCCACATCAATTAAGTTATTCAACTTTTCCGCACCAGCGATGCGGGCATTCCACATGAGCTGGCTTGCTTTCTTCGTTTGCTTCTTTGCTTGGTTTGCTTGTGCACCGTTAATGCCAGTGATCGCAGGCGAGTTCCATCTCACCAAAGATCAGATCGCCAATATCAATATTGCTGCAGTGGCAATCACCATTTTGGTCCGATTAATGGTTGGTCCATTGTGCGACAAATACGGTCCACGTAAAACTTATACTGCATTGTTATTGCTGGGCAGCATTCCTGTATTTGGTGTTGCTGCTGCAAATAGTTATGAATCCTTCCTGTTCTTCCGCTTGTTGATTGGTGCAATTGGCGCCAGCTTTGTGATTACGCAATACCATACCAGCATTATGTTTGCGCCAAATGTTGTTGGTACCGCCAATGCCGCTTCAGCGGGTTGGGGGAATGCAGGTGGCGGTGCAACACAAGCTTTGATGCCTTTACTGTTGTCTGCCTTGGTGATGTTCGGTGTTGAACAAGCTATGGGGTGGAGAATTGCATTGCTTGTTCCTGGTGTGATGATGCTGATTGTTGGTGTGCTTTATTGGAAGTTGACTCAAGACTGCCCACAAGGTGATTTCAAAGAACTTCGTGCACAAGGCATCGTGGTTGGCAGTGATAAAAAGGGTGGCTTGGCAATCTTAATGCATGCAGCACGCAACTATCGTGTCTGGATTCTATTCTGCTCTTATGCGGCATGTTTCGGCATTGAAATCTTCATGCATAACATCATCGCGATGTACTACGTTGAGCACTTTAATTTTGGTTTAAAAGAAGCAGGACTGGCAGCTGGTGTTTTTGGTTTGCTGGCACTGTTTGCTCGTGCGCTTGGCGGTATTGTTTCAGACAAAGTCGCACTGAAAAAAGGCTTGGATGGCCGCACTAAAATCTTGTTTCTGTTGATCTTGGGTGAAGGTCTATTCCTGATGTTATTCGCGCATATGAACAGCGCGGTATTCGCAATCCTTAGTATGACCATCTTCGCATTGTTTACCCATATGGCATGTGGTGCGACTTATGCCTTGGTTCCTTTTATTGACCGTGAAGCGCTTGGTGGTGTGGCTGGCATTATTGGTGCAGGCGGCAATGTCGGTGCAGTCGCAGCAGGATTCTTGCTGAAAGGAATGGTCGATTTTCAAACTTGTTTAATGGTTTTAGGCGGCTTGGTGGTGATTGCTGCAAGCTCGGTGATGCTGATCCGATTCTCGGTAGAGCATAAACAAAAAGAACAACAGCTGTTTGAACAAGCCATGTTGGAACGTAGCTCAGAACAAAGCAGCGCAGCTTAATCAAAGATTCGATTTTAGGAGAAACACAATGAAATTAGTGATGATTGGTCACGGTATGGTGGGGCATAAATTCATCGAAGCCATCTTAGAGAAAGCTGATGATGAATTAGAAATTACCATTCTTGCAGAAGAACCACGTATTGCCTATGACCGCGTACATTTGACGGAATACTTCTCTGGTAAAACAGCAAAAGACTTATCACTGGCTCGTTTTGATTTTGCAGACGCGCACGGTATTGATTTAAGACTCAACACCAAAGCGGTGGAGATTAATGCAGCTGAGCAAACGGTGACCACCAATTTTGGCGATATCATTCATTATGACAAATTGGTATTGGCGACAGGGTCGTATGCTTTTGTTCCGCCAATCTCAGGCAATGATCGTGAAAACTGTTTTGTATATCGGACCATTGAAGATTTAGATGCCATTCGTGCTGCAAGCTTAAATGCCAAAACAGGTGTGGTGATTGGTGGTGGCCTATTGGGGCTGGAAGCTGCCAAAGCATTACGTGATTTAAACTTGGAAACCCATGTGGTGGAATTTGCTCCACGTTTGATGGCGGTACAGATTGATGATCTTGGTGGCAAGGTATTGCGCCGTAAAATTGAAAATCTTGGGGTAAAAGTCCATACCCAAAAAGCTACGCAATGTATTGAAGCCGGTGATAGCACAACGCACATCATGAAGTTTGCGGATGGTAGCGAGTTGGAAACAGATATCATTTTATTCTCAGCGGGGATTCGTCCACGTGATGAATTAGCACGTGTGAGTGGTTTAGCGTTGGGTGAGCGTGGCGGGATTAAAATTAATGATTACTGCCAAACCTCAGATGAGCATATCTATGCAATTGGTGAATGTGCGCTGTGGGATAACAAAATCTATGGTCTGGTCGCACCGGGCTATGACATGGCACGGATCGCTGCAAAACATATCTTAGCTGAAGAAACGCATTGTTTCGCGGGTGCAGATATGAGCACCAAGTTGAAGTTGATGGGGGTTGATGTGGCATCTGTTGGTGATGCGCATGGCATGACACCAAACTCACTTAGCTATTTTTATGCTGATGAAGATAGCTTGGTTTATAAAAAGATCGTGGTCGATGCAGACAAAACCAAATTGCTTGGCGCTGTACTCGTTGGTGATGCTAAAGAATATAATGACCTGCTACAAATGATGTTGAATGGTCTGGCACTACCAGAAACGCCAGAAAGCTTGATCATGCCGGGTTTTGCCGATTCAGGTGCGAAGGCAGGTGGGAGCGGTGTTGATTTATTGCCTGATAGCGCAACCATTTGTTCCTGTAATAACGTGTCCAAAGCCGATATTTGCCAAGCGATTTGTGATGGTTCAACCTCACTCGGTGCTTTGAAGAAATGTACCAAAGCAGCGACAGCCTGTGGTGGTTGTGCACCATTAGTCACGCAAGTGTTGAAGTCTGAACTGCAACGCCAAGGCGTAACGGTGAATAACCATGTCTGTGAACACTTCCCATACTCACGCCAAGAGATTTATCACCTGGTGCGTGTCAATGAAATCAAAACTTTTGATGATTTGATTCATCAACACGGTCACGGTTTAGGCTGTGATATTTGTAAACCAATGGCAGCCAATATTTTGGCATCGTGTTGGAATGATTTCGTGCTTGAACCAAGCCATGCGGGTCTACAAGACAGTAACGATTACTACTTGGGCAACATTCAAAAAGATGGTTCTTACTCGGTTGTGCCGCGTATGGCAGGTGGTGAAGTCACACCAGATGGCTTAATTGCTGTTGGTCAAATTGCCAAAAAATATAACCTATATACCAAAATTACCGGTGGGCAACGTGTCGATTTATTTGGTGCACAAATTCATCAGTTACCATTTATTTGGGAAGAACTCAACGCAGCAGGTTTTGAATCAGGTCATGCTTACGGTAAATCATTACGTACCGTGAAATCATGTGTCGGTAGTACATGGTGCCGTTATGGCGTGGATGATTCTGTTGGTTTAGCGATTGAACTTGAGAATCGCTATAAAGGCTTACGTTCGCCACATAAATTGAAAATGGCGGTGTCGGGCTGTACCCGCGAATGTGCCGAAGCCCAAGGTAAAGATGTTGGAGTGATTGCAACTGAAAAAGGCTGGAACCTATATGTCTGTGGGAATGGTGGCATGAAACCACGTCATGCAGAATTATTGGCTTCTGACCTTGATACCGAAACACTGATTCGTTATATCGACCGTTTCTTTATGTTCTATATCCAAACTGCAGATCGTTTACAACGTACCAGCGTATGGCGTGACAATATGGAAGGTGGTTTGGATTATCTCAAATCAGTGATTGTCGATGATTCCTTAGGACTGGCTGAAGAGCTTGAAAGCCGTATGAGTCATGTGATTGGCACTTATCAAGATGAATGGCGTACTGCGGTTGAAGACCCTGAGATTCGTAAACGTTTCCAAACCTATATCAATGCCAGTGCAGAACAGCAGGCTGATCCGCATATTCAATTTACCCAAGTGCGTGATCAGATTCGCCCTTTGAATGACGCTGAACGTTCAGTCGATCGTATCCCAATGGTTGAAGCATAAGGAGAACTCAAATGACCAGTTTAAAGAACATCGATATGCTGCCAGAAAATCAATGGGTGGAAGTCTGCGCGCTGGATGACATCACACCAAATACGGGTGTGGGCGCACTGATCGAAGGTCAATCGGTTGCACTGTTTCGTGTCGGTCACGAAAAGCGCATTTATGCACTCAGCAATAAAGATCCGTTCAGCCAAGCCAATGTGATGTGTCGCGGCATCATTGGCGATTTACAAGGTGAGCGTGTGATTGCATCGCCGATTTATAAACAACATTTTAGTTTAGCGACGGGTCGTTGTTTGGAAGATAAAGATCAAAAGCTCTTGGTTTTTCCAACCAAAATTGAAAATGGTCGTGTTTGGGTCGGGTCTGTTCCGCAAAAAACCTATATTACCAACAATGGCGCTGCTCAAGAAAAGCTGAAACTGGTGCTGATTGGCAATGGGTTGGCGGGCATGCGTTGCCTAGAGGACCTACTGGATATGGCACCAGATCGCTATGACGTCACCGTGATTGGTGAGGAACCGTGGGGTAATTACAACCGTATTATGTTGTCGCCAGTACTTTCAGGTGAAAAAACCATTGATGACATCATGTTGCATCCACATGCATGGTATAGCGACAAAGGCATCAAATTTATTGCCGATGACCCTGCAATCAAGATTGATCGTACCCGTAAAGTGGTACATACCGAGAAAGGTGAAAGTGTTGATTATGACCGCTTGATCATTGCCACAGGTTCATCACCATTTATTCCACCTGTACAAGGCGTGGATTTAAAAGGCGTGATCAGCTTCCGTGATATTTATGATGTCAACACCATGATCAAATATTGCGAAAGCAAGAAGAATGCGGTGGTGATTGGTGGCGGTTTATTGGGTCTGGAAGCGGCGTATGGCTTGAAACAACGAGGCATGAATGTGACGGTTCTACACCTGATGGATCGAATTATGGAACGTCAGTTGGATGGGCGTGCCAGCCGTATGTTGCGCCATAGTATTGAGCAAAAAGGGATCAATATCATTACCGAAGCCAATACCGAAGCATTGATTGGCGAAGACGGGCATGTCAGTCAAGTCCGCCTTAAAGATGGAACGGTCTTAGATGCAGATTTAGTGATTTTTGCTGTTGGGATTCGCCCGAATATTGCATTAGCTCAAAGTGCAGGACTACGTTGCAATCGAGGCATCTTGGTCAATGACACCATGCAAACCTTTGACCCAAGTATCTATGCGGTAGGTGAATGCATCGAACATCGTAATCAAACCTTTGGCTTGGTTGAGCCGTTATGGGGACAAGCTTTTATCTGTGCAACGCATTTGGCTGAGCATGGCAGCTTAACTTTTAAATCGCCAACCGTGCCAACACAGTTAAAAGTCAGCGGTGTGGATGTATTCTCTGCTGGTAACTTTGAACCGAAAGAAGATTATGAAGACATCATCCTCAATGATGACAAGCGTCAAATTTATAAACGTATCATTATCCAAAAAGACAAAGTGATTGGTGCGGTTCTGTTTGGCGATACCGAAGATGGGATGTGGTATGCCGAGTTGATTGCAGATCAAACACCTGTTTCTACCTTTAGAAACAAGCTGTTATTTGGTAAGGATTTTGCAATGAAAAAGGCAGGGTGATGAATCTCCCCCTAACCCCCTCTTTATGAAAGCGGGGGAATGCCACGAATTTAAGCAATGACGATGGTTCGTGGCTTCCTTCTCTAAATGAAAGAGGGACTGTTTTTCAATTATATTTAAGATATGAATTCGCGGTACTCCTCCCTTGATAAAGGGAGGCTGGGTGGGATTCAAAGGGGCAGTCATGAACAGTATTCAAAATTTAGAACACAGTCGCTCCGATCAAGCAGAAACAATCATTACAAAAACAACATGTCCCTATTGTGGCGTGGGTTGTGGCGTTGATGTTAGTGTCCAACATAAAACGCATGGCACGACGGTAAAAGTCGCGGGAGATCTGGATCATCCTTCAAACTTTGGACGACTCTGCATTAAAGGCAGTAACTTAGCCGATACTTTAGGCTTGGAAACCCGTGTGTTGCATCCAATGTTTGGCCGTAAAAACCATCGTCAAGTGACGACATGGGATCAGGCGATTGAGAAAATTGCAGACCAGTTTCAAGCGTGTATTGACCAATATGGCGCAGACAGTGTTGCTTTTTATGTCTCAGGTCAGTTGCTGACAGAAGATTATTATGTGGTGAATAAGTTCGTAAAAGGCTATTTAGGCACTGCCAATATAGATACCAATTCACGCTTATGTATGTCATCTGCGGTTGCGGCACACAAACGTGCTTTTGGTGAGGATATTGTACCTGCCAGTTATGAAGACTTTGAACATACCGATATGGTGGTTCTGGTTGGTTCTAATACGGCATGGTGTCATCCCGTACTGTATCAACGTATCATGCAAGCCAAGAGTAAGAATCCAGATTTATTTGTGGTGGTGGTCGATCCTCGTTTTACCAGTACCTGCGAGCAAGCAGATTTACATTTGCCGATCTTACCTGGTCAGGATGTAGCTTTATTTAATGGTCTGTTTCAGCATCTCTACCATCATGACTATATCGACCATCATTTTGTGGAGACCTATACCGAAGGTTTAGCAGCACTTCTAACAGCCAGTGAAAGCGAGCAAGATTTTAATGCTTTGGTGAAACGTACAGGAATTTCTGCAGAAAAATTACAACTGTTTTTTGATAAGTTTGCTCAAACAGAAAAAGTGATCACTTTGTTTTCGATGGGGGTTAATCAGTCTTCTCAAGGCGTGAATAAAGCCAATAGTATTATCAACTGTCACTTGCTCACTGGAAAAATTGGCAAATTAGGTGCAGCGCCATTTTCAATGACGGGTCAACCTAATGCCATGGGCGGTCGTGAGGTGGGCGGATTGGCAAATATGTTGGCTGCACATCTGGATTTGGACAATCCTTCGCATCAAAATTTAGTCCAAAGTTTTTGGAACAGTCCTGTGATTGCCAAGCAAGCAGGCTTAAAAGCAGTAGATTTATTCCAAGCGGTAGAAAGCGGCAAAATCAAAGCGATCTGGATTATGGCAACTAACCCTGTGGTGAGCTTACCCGATGCTGATCAAGTCAAACGTGCCTTGGAAAAATGTGAATTTGTCGTGGTCTCCGATATTTGTGCCGATACTGATACCACAGCCTATGCCGACGTATTGTTACCTGCATTGGGTTGGGGTGAAAAAGATGGAACAGTTACCAATTCTGAGCGCCGTATTTCACGGCAACGTGCATTTTTAACTCCACCAAAGCAAGCCAAAGCGGATTGGTGGGCGGTGGCCGAAGTTGCGAAAAAACTGGGCTTCCATGGCTTTGATTTTAGCAATACCTGTGACATTTTTAATGAACATGCGGCTTTATCGGCCTATCAAAATGCCAGTGTTGATCAACGTGATCAGGTCGAAAACTTCCGTTATTTCAACCTAAAAGGCTTAATGAATTTAAGTCTGGATGAATATAACCATTTACGCCCAACCCAATGGCCTGTGTGGGAGAAAGGGCAAAGTATGGCTGTTGAACAGTTATTTGATCGTGGCAGTTTTAGTCATAAAAACAAAAAAGCCAAGTTGATTCCAACCGTTGCGATTGATCCTGTACATCAGATATCGGAAGACTATCCATTGGTATTGAATACAGGGCGTATTCGCGACCAATGGCATACCATGACCCGTACCGGTTTATCAGCTAACCTCACCACACATCGAGCTGAGCCATTTTGCGAGATCCATCCGAATGATGCATTAAAATTTGGTATTCGTGATAAAGCTTTGGTGGAAGTGCGTTCACAATGGGGCCGTTGTGTGTTGCGGGTGACTTTGGCACAAGGTGTGCGCCGTGGCCAAATCTTCGCCCCGATTCATTGGACTGAACAAGTCGCTTCTGATGCGCGAATAGGAAAAGTGGTCAATCCTGTAGTGGATGCAATCTCAGGTGAACCAGAGTTTAAACATACCCCAGTTGCAATTCAGCCATTTCATACCACTTGGCAAGGAGTACTCTATGTACGTGAAGGTTTTGAACATCATATCAAAACATCTTTACAAAGTTGTGCATGGTGGACCAAGATCAAAACCGCAAAAGCGATGCGTTATGAAATTGCCGATCGTCATAGTATTGATGAGACCCAAAAGAATCTGAAAAGCTTCTTGCCTTTTGTGGATGAAACCTATGAATGGTTAAGTCTTGAAGATATTTCATCACAGCTCAGCCATAGTGTGATTTTAAAAGACGGTATTCTGATTGCCAGTTTATATATTGCACCTGTCGATTTATTGCCAAATCGGGATTGGGTGGCGAGTCTGTTTAAACGTGAACGATTAAGTGCCTTACATCGTAAAGCTTTGTTGGCAGGGATGCCGATGTCTGCTGCAAATAACGATGGACCATTGGTTTGTAGTTGTTTTAAAGTGGGTAAAAATAAGATTATCGAAGCCATTAAAACGCAAAATATCACCCATGAAAAACAAGTCACGGCTTGTTTAAAAGCTGGTGGTAATTGTGGTTCTTGTTTACCTGAGATTCGTGGCTTGATTAAAACCTGTCAATTGGAGGCAGAAGCATGAATATACAATATCCCGCTACAGATCTGGTGATCTTGGCGGGAGGGCAAGCGCGTCGTATGAATGGTACCAACAAACTGTTGCAACAGTTTGATGATCAGATTCAATTATCAAAAATATGTGAAAGTTTTAAAACTCAGGTGCAACACATTTGGGTGAATAGTCACCGTGATAACTCGATATACAAACAGATTGAGCCTGATATTCAATGCTATGCAGATGATCAAAATGGTTTTTTAGGCCCCTTAATGGGGATGAAAAGTGCGTGGTCGCATGTCCAAACAGATTATGTATTATTCATTCCTTGCGATGTTACATATCTTCCTCATCATGTTTTAGTAAAACTACATCGAGCTTTACAAAAGCAACCACAGGCACAGGTTGCCTACGTGAATATCAATGGTGATGCCTTATATCCCTTTTGTTTACTTAAGCGAGAAAGTTTATTGGTGTTGGAGCAGGCGATCGTTGAGAACAAATTGAGTTTGCGCAATTGTTTTAAACAATTGGATGCACAGACGGTGACATTTCAAAAGCAAAGCCTGTTTTGTCATAGCATTAACTCATTAGATGAACTACAACAATACCAGCAGATGAAGGTTTTTAAGCAATCTATTTCTGGTTAATGGATCGACGCAGTTGATTTTAGGCTAATCACTGTTGCAATCAATAATGCTGTAGCTGCGGTAATCAGTGCGCTATTGAGCGTAAGATAGATCGTAAATAGGGCATTCGCTACGATTGGACCAATGATCTGACCCAAGCCATAGACCACAGTCATGATGGCAATTAAATTATTTTGTGCTTGGCGAGCGATACGCTGTGCTACTGGCATAGCAATGGTCACAGTTCCCATAAAGGTTCCACCCACCAGTAATGCACTCAATAGATAACCCAAAGCGGTTGGCAGAAGGATCGGCAATACAACACCAAAAGCCTGTAATCCTAAATTAGAAGATAAAGCGATTTGTGTACCCAAGTTTTGGTGGATACGATGCCAGAAAAAACAGGAAGGGATGGCACCTAGACCAAAGATTGCCCAAATCTGTGCAGCATCAATATTGGGCAGGGCGTTTTTGACTAATAATGGTAAATAGGTTGCAGTAATAATGTAGCCAAAACCCGCCAAGGCATAAATCAGAATCAGAGCGTAGGCATGAGGAGTCTTGCTATTTGCGCTCGATATCTTATGAGCTGGATCAGTATTCGGTTGAGCCTGTGATAAACCAAACATTGCAATACAGCCAAGGATCACACTGGATAGTCCGAGCAATAACCACAGTATTTTGCTGTGCCAACTCAGATGCGTGCCGAAAACCAAAAGCTCGGCAGAGAGGGAGATACCAAGACCAACCCCTGCATATAAAATGGGGGCTTGTTGCGGTTGTTTCTGTTGTTCGAGTAGCCATAACGAGGCGGATACCATGGCAAAAGCACTAAAAATCCCAGCCAAACCACGAATCAATATGATCAGGCCAATGCTATTAATACAACTGAGCAGGATCAGACAAAGTACGGTACCTACAGTGGCAATAATACTACCGAGATAACTTTGCTGGGATTTCATCTTGATCGTAAATAAAGCACCCAACAGATAGCCCGCATAGTTTGCAGAAGCAGCCAAACTGGCATGCTGTAGATTGATGATGCCTTCATCAATCATATGCGGGTAGACCGCAGTAAATGCAAAGCGTCCGAAACCCATGCCAATTGCCATAATCAAGGCTGCACTGATTGCTGATTGTAGGACGCTGTTACTGTTTTTTGCTGACTCAGTCATGACCTGTTCGCCCCAACAATTAATCGCTATGACTCATGTGTGCGAGAGGCTGTGCTTTGGCAAGAAATTTGTAGTCAAATACATAGAGTGCATAGCTGATGACACTTAAAATACTAATTAAAAATAACAGCTTAATACCAGACATTGTTTAAACCATATTTGGGTGGTGAGAAATGAATAGGTATTTAAACAAGCACTACTAATCATGTAAAATGATTTGAATTGATACTAACTATCTCTAATAGTGATAGCAATGCAGATTAAAACTTTAGAAATATTTATGATGGTGGTGAAGTTAGGCAGTTTTTCCGAGGCGGCAAAAGCACTCTATACTGTACAATCCAATGTCACCAGCCATATCAAAAAACTGGAAACAGAACTGAATGCTGAATTACTACATCGGCAGAATCCAATTCAACCTACCAGGGCTGGGGTGCAACTGTATGGTTATGCTGAAAAAATGTTGCATCTACAAAAAGAGTTGTTAGATACATTTTCCCATAGTCGACTTACAGCCAATTTCCCTTTAGAGATCGGGAGTATGGAAACCACGGCTGCGGTACGACTACCATCGTTGTTCCGCGATTTACAAAAGCACAGCCCAGATTTTTCTTTTGCTTTATCGACAGCACCCACACGAGATTTGATTGATTTAGTCCATGCATCCAAGCTGGATTGTGCATTTGTAGCACATCATGCACCGATTGATGGGATGTTTAATTTACATGTCTGGACTGAGCAATTGGTACTTATTTCTTCACAGCATGTGCCTGAACGACTTACAAATGACGATCTGATTCAAAAGAAATTTATTGCTTTTAAGCAAGGTTGTAGTTACCGCAAAGCCATTGATCAGTTCTTATCTGCCCATCATTTACCCGCAGCCAATGTGATTGAAATGGGCAGTCTAGATGGCATTATCAGTTGTGTCAGTCTAGATGTTGGCCTTGCTATTTTGCCGATCAGCTATGTACAGCAGTCCCATTTTTCCCAAAGTGTGAAGATTCATCCCATCAACTCAGCTACAGCGCAAATCAATACTTATCTGATCGCGCATCGTGATATGAGCACATGGGCTACCAACATGCATCATTTTGTTGAGCTTGTGAAAAGTATGATTCGGTAGGTTGAGCAAACAGAGGAAATACTGGTTTAGCAACAGAGAAGACAGAACTTCTCTGTTTCTAACGAAAGCATACTCATGCTTTTGCTAGATAATTCTGCATTTCGTCTGCGGGAACCATCCCACCACCTGTTGCCCACACAATATGATTGGCATGCTGTAACTGCTGTTCAGTGAATTGATGTAAATCTATATAAGCTTGATCTTTGCTGATTAAAATTGGCCCTAACATACCTGCGAGCGCAGAAGGTTCAAGTTTCAGGTTTTCAGATTGGTTGAGCATTCCGAGCAAGCGATACATGGTTGCGTCATCCAATGTATAAAAACCATCTAATAATCGTTGCATGGCACGACCAACAAAGCCCGAAGCACGTCCCACTGCGAGACCATCTGCCGCAGTAATATTATCAATGCCAATGTCCTGAACTGAAATTTCATCATGTAGGCCAGTAGCTACACCCAGTAACATACATGGGGAATGAGTGGGCTCGGCAAAGATACAATGTACATGATCGCCAAATGCCATTTTTAGGCCAAATGCAACGCCACCAGGACCGCCACCGACACCACAAGGCAAATAAACAAATAATGGATGTGCTTGATCCACAATAATATGGTGTTGATCCAATTGTTTCTTTAAACGTTCACCTGCAACCGCATAGCCTAAGAACAGGGTTTGAGAGTTTTCGTCATCAATAAAAAAACAATTTGGATTCTCTGATGCTGCTTTTCGACCAGCTTCTACTGCAACACCATAGTCTTGTTCGTACTCAATCACGGTTACGCCATGAGCACGTAACTTATCTTTCTTCCATTGCCGTGCATCGGCTGACATATGCACGGTCACATCAAAGCCCAACTTTGCACTCATGATGCCAATGGAGAGTCCAAGATTACCCGTTGAGCCGACCGCAATGCTGTATTGCCTAAAAAATTCTCTAAATTCTGGACTGTTCAGTTTGGCATAATCGTCGTGGAAATTGAGCAGATTGGCTTGTAGTGCAAGTTGTTCAGCTCGGTAAAGGACCTCATAGATACCACCACGCGCCTTAATTGAACCCGAAATAGGGAGATGGCTGTCTTTTTTAAGCCATAACTTTCCAGCAATTTTTTGATTATAGTGAGTCTCCAGACGTTGCTGCATATTCGGAATATCAATCAGCTCTGATTCGATAATGCCATTGCTCGCAACCGTTTCTGGAAAAACAGCCATAAGATAGGGGGCAAAACGCTGCAAACGGTCCCGAGCATCATCAATATCGGCTTGTGTCAGCCCAACATAGGGCAAACCTTGCTCAAGTGTAGTGAATGACGGGTTAAACCAGATCGTCTCTTTAAGTTCAATTAAGTCTTTAACAATGGGATAGTGTGTAACAAGATTTTGAATTTGATTCGAATCCATTCGGTTTCTCATGAAATTTTAAATGCACCAATAACAGCGAATTGTCCAAAGCGTTTTATGCATTTGGATAAGTCTTCCAGTAAGCTTGAGATTAAACCAAGAACAATGATTTTTCACGTTTTTAATGCAGACTTTTAGTGAATGATATTATTTGACTGGAGATTAACTTTTGTTAATTTCTGACCAGTACACTTGACCTTTATTAAAATGAGTTCTATTTTGGAACTTATTTGATTTTTAACCATATCAGGCTTGTCTGATCAGGACTAGAATTAACCCAACTATGGTTTGAAAACTGAGAAAAATAAAAGAAACAGGAGTTTCATATGTTTGCGATTCGTTATCAGCAGATTCCATTGCAATTTTTATTTGAACATCAGGCCACTTTAACAGGGCTTGGGAAAATTGGTTTGCGTAGTCTCAAAAAGCATAAGCGCACGCAACAGGTCGATTGGCAGTCGTTAGCACCGATTAATGAAGTGATTGACCCACCAAGCCTTGAATTGATAGACCACTATGTACGTTGGAGTGGTGCAGAAGCAAGTAAATATCAAACTTCAATTCCACCGCATATGGTGTCGCAATGGGGGCTGTCATTTGCAACACGTTTGCTGTTACAAACCAACTATCCATTGAGTCAAGTCATCAATCAAGGCGTAAGTCTCAAGGTTCATGGCAAGCTTCCACGAGAACAAAAGCTGCTCATCCAAGCCAAGATCGCCAATGTAGATGAACGTAATGGATTAGCACGGGTTTCTGTGCAAATTACTACGGGTACCATTACACAACCTGAATTAGTCGAAACAGTGCTGCATATGGCATTTATTCTGCCGCATTTTGAAAAAACTAAACGTACAGAAACCGTAGACCAAAAAACTTGGCAGCATTTAGGTGAATGGTCTGCGACAGCAGATGATGGTTTGAAATTTGCCTTATTAACAGGCGACTTTAATCCGATTCATTGGATTACACCATTAGCCAAACTATCAAACTTTGGTCAAAAAGTGCTGCATGGCTTTGGTGTGTTTGCACGTAGCTTTGAATTGTTGCCTGAAACAATACAGCAAATCGATATTCGATTCCTAAAACCAGTCAAACTTCCTTCAGAACATAATCGAGTGGAAACCTGTACTGAGCAGATGCAAAAGTATGTCCGTGTTGTTGGTTCGGCAGGGCAAATCTGTTTAATGGGTCAATATTCATAAAATAATAAGGTGAGAAAAATGACGACTGCCACAGCAATCAAACAGGATGTAACCGCTTGTATTCTATGCTCACGTAATTGTGGACTCAGTGTAGAAATTGAAGATAATCAGTTCAAGAAAATTAAAGGCGATGATGATCATCCTTTCTCGCAAGGTTATATCTGTCAAAAAGCCGCACGTTTGCAGCATTACCAACAACATGCAGATCGTTTAACTTCACCGTTAAAACGTCAGTCAGATGGTTCCTATCAAGAGATTAGTTGGGATCAAGCCATTCAGGAAATTGCTGAGCAGCTTGTACAGATTCGAAATACCCATGGTGGAACAGCATTTGCATCGGTTGGTGGTGGTGGACAGGGCAATCACTTGGGCGCAGCCTATGGCCGTCAGTTGCTCTACGCCATGAAAAGCTTCTATGCCTACAACTCTTTGGCACAGGAAAAAACAGGTGATTTCTGGGTCAATGGACGTTTGTTTGGCAGCCAATCCTGTCATACCACTGAAGATGTGGAATATGCAGATTATGTGCTGTTTATCGGAACCAATCCCTTTCAAGCGCATGGCATTCCAAATGCAAGAGATACCTTAAAACATATTAAAAAAGATCCAAATCGAACCATGGTGGTATTTGATCCAAGGGTGACGGAAACGGCTAAACAGGCTGATATTCATGTGCAATTAAAGCCAGGTACCGATGCTTATCTGATGTCCGCCATGATTGCGATCATGCTGCAAGAAGGGTTATACGATCAGCAATTTATTCAGCAGCATACGCATGGTTTCGATCAGGTTAAACAAGCTTTCTTGGCTGTTCCAATTGACGAATATATCAAGAAAGCCGATGTTTCAGTTGAACTGATTTACCAGATTATCCGCGATTTTGCTCAAGCGAAACGTGCTTGTGTCCGGATTGACCTTGGTATTCAACACACCTTAAACACGACTTTAAATGGTTATTTGGAAAAGCTTTTATATTTGCTGACAGGAAACTTTGGTAAACAGGGTGGCAATAATCTACATACCATGTTTATTCCGATTTTGACCAACACTGATGAGCGTAACCCAAAGTATCGCCGTACGGTTTTTCATAAAATGTTCCCGATTTCTGGTTTCTTTCCACCGAATATCTTGCCCGATGAAATACTAAAAGCAGGTGAGAAACGGGTTCGTGCGGTGTTTGTGGACAGCTGTAATCCTTTACTTACTTATCCAGATACAGCTGCATATGAGCAAGCATTCCAGTCGCTTGAGTTATTGGTGGTGGTCGATGTGGCAATGACTGAAACAGCACGTTTAGCGCATTATGTTTTACCTGCACATAGTCAATTTGAAAAGTGGGAATTCACGGGGTTTAATTTGGAATTTCCTAAAAATGGTTTCCACTTACGCCATCCACTTTTTAAAGCCCAAGGCAATAGTTTACCTGAGGCCGAGATCTACACACGCTTGCTTGAAGCTATGCAAGTGATGCCGAAACAGTTTCCGATATTGAGTAAAATTGCAGAAAAAGATTCTGCACATACAGCTTATCTCGCTTATTTTGCTGCACTTGGTGCAAATTTTGCGAAAAATAAAAAGTTAATTCCCTATGCGGCATCCATTGTATATCGTACCTTGGGTAAGACTTTGCCAAATGATGCCGCCTCTACCGCATTATTGCTTCCATTGTGTATGCAATATGCAGCTCAGCACTATAAAGCAGTTAAGCAAGCAGGATACGAAGGTAATCGATTTAATCTGGGTGTGAAATTATTCCAGACCATTTTGCAGCAACGTTCAGGTGTGGTGTTGTCGCAACATGATTATGCTGATGTGTGGAGCTTGATAGCCTATAAAGACAAAAAAATTCGGTTGGCGATTCCTGAGATGTTTATCGAATTAGCGCAGTTAAAACAGCAATCATTGACTTTAAACGCTGCATATCCCTTCATTTTGCTTGCGGGTGAACGTCGTAGTTATAACGCTAATCAAATTTATCGTGATCCTGCATGGCGTAAAGTTGATGCCGAAGGACGCTTGAGAATGAATCCTGATGATGCATTGAGTTTTGGCGTTGAAACAGGTCATACGCTGCAATGTATTTCTGAGCATGGCAAGATTCAGGTCACAGTTGAACTGGATGAAGGAATGCGCAAGGGCGTGGTGTCTTTACCACATGGTTATGGCTTACGTTATCGCGGAGGCGAGCCGATTGGGCCGCAATTGAATCGTCTGACCTCTACCCAGCATTGTGATCCCTTATCAAAGACGCCATATCATAAATATGTACCCGTTCGATTGGAACGCTTGAGTATTTAGACGATCGGTGAGTTGATTTAATTAGATATTTGCACCATTTTATTGCATATTAAATAAAACATGCCATGGGATGGTGCAAAGTAATTTGAACAAAAATACTCAGGACAAAACCTATTTTTGTTTATAGATTGAAAGAGTTGCTGGTTTGAATGAATAAGCAGCATCGGCAACACTGATAGGCTAAAACTGGAATAATTATTGCTGTAATAAAAACAATTCACTGTGATGAGTCAAACAAGGACGCACAGAACTTGTGCTAAACCCAGTTCAAAGATTCACAATATGAGTGCATATGATGAAGCATGAAATAGACGACACGAGTATACCGATCTTACAAGATCAGTATGGTCGTATTAAGCGTAAGTTACGGATTTCCGTGACAGACCGTTGCAATTTCAAATGCATTTACTGTATGCCTGAACATCCCGAATGGATGAAAAAACAAGATCTACTCAGTTTCGAGGCACTGTTTATTTTCTGTCAATATATGGTTGGACAGGGCATTGAGAATATTCGTATCACGGGTGGTGAGCCTTTGATGCGCCAAGGTGTGGTGCATTTTATTCGTGATTTACACAGTTTAAGAGCTTTGGGGCTGAAACGTATTTCAATCACAACCAATGCTCATTATTTGGCGAGGTATGCTGAGCCATTGAAGCAGGCAGGTTTGGACGACCTCAATATTAGTCTGGATAGTCTTGATCCGCTTCAATTTAAACAACTCACAAAAAAAGAGCTTGCCCCTGTATTTGCCGGTATTGAAGCCGCAACAAAAGTTGGTCTGCCGTTCAAAATTAATTGTGTATTGATGCAAGGTCAGAATGATGACCAAATTGTACCGATGGTGAAATGGGCCAAACAGCATAATATTCCGTTGCGTTTTATTGAGTTTATGCCGTTGGATGGTGATCAGCACTGGACAGATCAAGCCGTGGTCAGTGAAGCGGAAATCTTAAAGCATCTCTCAGCGCATTATGACATTCAGGTCTTAGAACAACAGCATGAACCTGCGCGCCTTTATCAGCTTGATGGCCAATATAAACTCGGTATTATTTCAACCATTACCCATTCATTTTGTGGGGACTGTGATCGAATTCGACTGACGGCCCAAGGTGAGTTATATAATTGTTTATTTGCAAGACAAGGTCTAAATATAAAACCTGATCTACAACAGGCAATCAAACAAAAAGCTGAACTCAAACCGTTAGCATTTCATCAACTTGATCAAAAAATTAAGCCTTATATTTGGAATAAGGCGCAGGGTTATCATGCAATACAACATCAGCAAGCACGTAAAATTAGTATGCACATGCTTGGTGGTTAGAGAGCAAAGTTGTTTGGAGACGATATGCAAACCATTGAGATAAAAATAGAAGCCTTTGGCGCAATTGAACGGTTATTGCCCCAAGCACTAGCATTTGAGTTTGCAAAAGATCAAATGGTCAAAGATGTACTATCACATATTACGAGTCTTTATCCAGATGCTAACCTCGCGATGGAAAAATGTGCCTGTGCAATTGGTGAGGATATTGTGACACGTCAAACCGCATTAGATAGATCCTGTACTTTGGTCTTGTTATCGCCAGTGGCGGGAGGGTAAACATGCGTGAATTTGCCCGTATTCAAGATCAGGCTTTAAGCCTCGATCGCTTTGATCCGATTCAATCTTTTCCTGAATGTGGTGGGGTTGATATTTTTATTGGAACTGTCCGTAATCACCACGAAGGGAAAGCGGTTAAAGCACTGAAATATACCTCTTATACGCCTGTCGCAGAAAAGATGATTCGCGCAATTGAACAGGAAATCAAAGATAAATATCAGGTTTCTTATGTACGTGTCATGCATCGGATTGGCTATTTGGATGTCAGTGAAACCGCGATTATCGCGATTGCCTATGCAGCACATCGCCGTGAAGCCTTTCAAGCCTGTGAAGAAGCGGTGGAGCGGGTCAAACATGAAGTACCGATCTGGAAAGAAGAGTTTTTTATGGATGGTACCAGTCAATATGTCGAGGGTTGCTGTATTCGCAAAGATCAAACCGATAATGTTAAAGCGAAAATTCCCCTAAGTCCCCCTTTATTAAAGAGGGATCTACCCGAGCATCATCATGAAAATTGTAGCCATGAGCATACACACGAATAAAGCGTCAGGAAGTTAAAATGAAAAATGTTGGGATGAAACCCGAAAGTTATCGTGTTGCAGAAGCGCAAGCGATTTTACATGCACCCGCACATTGCATTCAGTTATTGCGAGACGGTAATACCGAAAAAGGTGATGCCTTAAAAACTGCACGTATCGCAGGTATTTTGGCAGCTAAACGTACCGATGAACTGATTCCACTCTGCCATCCATTACCGATCTACCGCGCTGATGTTGATTATGAACTGCATGATGACCATGTGGTAATTCTGACCACAGTTGAAACCATTGGCCCAACAGGCGTGGAAATGGAAGCTCTAACGGCTGCGAGCCTAGCGGGCTTAACGTTATATGACATGCTTAAACCGCATTGTGAGCCAGAAGAGCTGTGTTTAGATCAATGTAAATTACTGAAGAAAAAGGGTGGGAAATCACACTTTAAACGGACTTTACGCCAACCTGTTTCAGCGGCTGTAATTGTACTGTCAGATACAGTTGCAGCGGGTCGTAAACCCGATACTGCAGGTAAGTCTGTGGTGGATACCTTGACGGAAGCAGGCTTTGATCCGATTCATTATCAAATTGTGCCTGATGAAGCAGATCAGCTTAAAGATTTAGTGTTAGAGCTGACCAAATCTTATGCATGTATTATGACGGTCGGAGGTACGGGTATTGGTAAGCGTGATATCACTGTGGATACCCTAGAACCATTATTAGAACGCAAACTCGACGGCTTAATGGAAGCGGCACGTTCTTTTGGACAAAAACGAACCCCATATGCAGCGATGTCGCGTGGTGTTGCAGGCTTTATTGATCGCTCTTTGTTGGTGACTCTACCGGGAAGCCGTGGCGGGGCGAGCGAATCAATGGCGGCAATCCTACCAGCCTTGGTTCATATTTTTGATGTATGTCGGGACTTACCACATCCGGGAGGTTATGAATAATGTCAGGATGTGGTGCTGAAAAAGGTTTGATCAGTATTGATGAGGCATTAGCGTTGGTGCAAACCCAACCGAAAGCTTTAAAAGTTGAGACATTGGCCTTAGCCAATAGTCTTAATCGCTATTTAGCCAAAGCTGTCTGTTCCAATGTGGATCTACCGAGCTTCTCGCAAAGTGCAGTCGATGGTTATGCGCTGAATAGTGCTGCTGATCATCTGCAAGATGCTGTCTTTGATGTCGTTGGTGAAATTAAAGCGGGGAGTGAATCTGAGTATCTGCTTAAAGACGGGCAAGCCATTCGTATCTTTACTGGTGGGAAAGTACCTGAAGGAACAACGCATGTTGCTCGACAAGAAATTGTCGTCGTTGAAGCTAATCAAACCATTCGACTGACTGAGCATATTTCAGCCCAAGCAGATATCCGTTTTGTTGGTGAGGAAGTGCAACGTGGTCAGCAATTGGCGGATGTTGGACAACGAATCAATATTGGTGCACTGGCCGCACTGAGTATGGCAGGTGTACAAAGTATTGATGTTTTTCCAGCACCTAAAGTGGTTGTGGTCATTACAGGGGATGAAGTTGCTGAAACCCCTGAAGACTTGCAGGCAGGGAAAGTTTTTGATGCCAATGGCCCATTACTGAAAGCTTGGTTGCAAGACTATGGAGTAGATGCAGGAATCTTACATATTGCAGATGAAGCTGCAGTGGTAACGCAGTGTTTTGATCGCTTAAAACAACAATATGATCTGATTATTACCACGGGTGGTGTTTCTGTTGGCGATTATGATTTTGTTCGTCCGTGTGCCTTTGAAACAGGCTTCGAACAAATTTTCTGGAAAGTGAAGCAAAAACCAGGAAAGCCACTTTTCTTTGCCGAATATACACAGCATGATCATCGTTGCTATTTGTTAGGATTACCTGGTAATCCTGCCGCTGTATATGTGTGTATGCAAGTCTATGGCAAAGCATTGTTAGATGCCATGCAGAACCAGCGTCAACCCTTGCAATGGTTGAGCGGTGTACTAACACATGATTTAAAATCGGATGCGCGGGAACGTTTTTTAAGAATGCATGCTTATTTTGATCAAGGGCAGCTCAAGTTACAAAGCTTGGCGAAACAACAATCGCATATGCTGAGCAACTTAATGCAAGCAAATAGTCTGATACGTATCCCAGCCAATACGAAATTGGAAGCAGGGCAAATCCTTTCAGGGCTATTCATTTACAACTAAATTGTTTTGATGAGTTTATGTAAAATTGCTGAATATTGGTATTTTTAGCCAAGTACCAATATTGCATCTGATGGATAAGGTGGTTTAGTGTATATTTTATATTGTTTAGTTTCTAAACAAGACGGTTCAAGACATAGATGTCTTTCAAATAAAACTTTAAAAAAATGATTAGGTGATAATAATGAAATGGGACGAAATTGGCGACCAGCCATGTTCAGTGGCGAGGACGCTTTCTGTATTAGGTGATCGTTGGACAATGCTCATCTTACGTAATGCATTTATGGGTATACGCCGCTTTGATGATTTTCAGCGTAGTTTAGGGCTTACACGCCATGTACTTTCAGAGCGTTTAAAACGTTTGGTTGAGCATGGAATTTTGACTAAAGTACCGTATGTTGATCGTCAAGAGCGCTTTGAATATCAACTCACAGATAAAGGTTTAGATCTCTATCCAATCATTCTCTCAATGGTGCAATGGGCCGATAAATGGATGGATATGGGACTGGGTAAACCTGTTGAATTTACCCATAAAAGTTGTGGTCGGAAAATCAACCCCAAAGTGGTGTGTTCTGAGTGTGATGAACCGATTAAAGCCAAAGATGTTCGTGTCGCGGCGGGGCCTGGTTATTTCGCATTTATAGAGCAAAAAAAGCAAAGTGCCTGATTTATAAATTTTATCGTTCTGTCTCTTGTTGAATGGCATGAGACAGAACCTCAAAAACTTTGGGTTGTAGTGATTGTGCAACATTAAAACGAATAAAGTTTTTGAAATTCTGGCTTTGGCTAAATGCATTTCCTGGAGCCAAAATCACGCCATTGTCTAAGCAGCGCTGTGCAATACGTGCTGTATCAAAGTGATGTGGTAATTCACACCATACAAATATCCCTGCAGTGGGTTTAACCCAGATTTTGATTTCCAGTTTCTCAAGTTGTTTGATTGTTGCATCCATAGCTTTAGATAAACGTACCTTCAATTCTTCTAGGTATTTACGATAATTTCCATCTGTTAAAGCGGCATATAAAATTTCTGAAGATAAATTACTCCCTCCAAAGCAAGTCGCAATTTTGATATCCGTTAAATCCTCAATCCATTCCGTTTTGGTTGCAATATAGCCTGTACGGACTGAGCCAGACAAAGTTTTAGAAAAACTGCCGATATGAATGACACGAGATAAACCATCCAAAGCTGCGAGACGTGGAGCATTATGCAATTCTAAATCTGCAAAAATATCATCTTCAATCACGATCAAATTGGATTGCTCAACCAGTTTTAACACCTGATAAGCTGTTGATGCCGTTAACACAGCACCAGTCGGGTTATGAATGCCTGAGTTGGTAATGTAGAGACGTGGATTGTAGTTTTGGATCGCCTGTGAAAATGCTTCAAGATCAGGTCCAGTTGATGTATAAGGCACGCCGATGATTTGTATCTGATGAACTTTGAGTAGGGCATGAAAGTTGAAATAACAGGGGTCATCAACCAAAACCACATCATTTGGTTTAAGGAAATAGCGACAAATTAAATCGATGGCCTGCGTACCTGAATCGGTCAATAAGATCTGATTTGGACGCGCTTCAATGCCTTTGCTTAAGATTCTTCTTGAAAGTAATTCACGTAAAGGTGCTAGACCTAAGGGTGTTGAGTAATCAGTCAAAATGTTTGGAGAAGCTTTGGATAGTTTACGAATCGCTTTGCGAATATTTTCATGTGGCAGCCAGTCATCAGGTAACCAACCACATCCCGGTTTTAGAACACCTTGTTTTGCTTCCAAGGCTTGTCTTGAAATCCATAAGGGATCGATGCTTCGATCAATTTTTGGATGGATTTCAGAGATAGACAAGGGTGCAAGCGGTCCTGCAACAAAAAAGCCCGAACCAGTCTTCGCTTCAATAATCCCTTGAGAGGCAAGACGTTCATAAGCTTCAACAATAGTTGAAACTGATAAGTGAAGTACGGTAGCTAAAGCACGAACTGAAGGTAGGCGAGAGCCTGGTAGCAATGAACGAGTTTTGATTTGTTCATGAATGTGCTGTATCACGAAATCAATTTTTGTACTTTTCATCACGATCTACCTTTAAACTGTATGGGTAAATAAGCCAATACAGTTATTTGGAATTGTACTGTACTGTGTATGGTGCTTAAACCATATCACAGTTTAAATTCTTCATATAGATTCGGAGAATTTAAATGAAAACTTTAAGTCGTGGCTGGATGAATGGTCTGATCGGTGTGATTATTTTTGCTGGTTCACTACCAGCCACGCGCGTTGCGGTTATGGATTTCAGCCCTACCTTTTTAACTGCTGCTCGTGCCGCAATTGCGGGTCTTCTTGGTTTGGCATTGATCTTATTATCACGTCAGCAACTTCCTGAAAGAAAAGATTGGTTGCCATTATTTTATGTTGCGATTGGGGTCGTGGTTGGCTTTCCGTTATTTACAGCATTAGCACTTCAGTACGTCAGTGCTGCACATACGATTGTCTTTGTCGGTTTATTGCCTTTGGCAACTGCTATTTTTGGTGTATTAAGAGGTAGGGAAAGACCAAATCTAGTATTTTGGCTATTTGCAGTTTTAGGCGCTTCACTGGTTTTTGGTTATATGTTAGTCCAAACGGGGAGTTGGGCATTTAACTATGGTGACATTTTCATGCTATTGGCAATCGTATTCTGTGGTTTTGGTTATGCCGAGGGTGGAAAATTATCTAAGCATTTAGGTGGCTGGCAAGTAATTTGCTGGGCTTTGATTATTACGTTGCCGATTATGCTACTCATTTCATATCTGTATATGCCTGTGAGCTTTACACAAATTTCAACATCAGCAAAACTTGGATTAGCTTACGTTTCTTTGTTTAGTATGCTGATTGGTTTTTTCTTTTGGTATAAGGGTTTGGCACAAGGGGGAATTGCAACAGTTGGACAATTACAGCTTCTACAGCCGATTTTTGGTCTTGTCATTGCCGCTGTGCTATTGCATGAACAGGTTAGTGCTGCGATGTTTGTTGTGACCATCGCAGTGATTGCCTGTGTCGCATGTGCTAAAAAATTTGCATAGTGCAAATCATTATAAGCAATTAGCAGGTTTAGGGACGCCAGCCAAGCGACTTAAATGTCGAGCGACTAAACCTGTATTAAATTTTTGCTGCAATACTGCATTATCAATCTCAGGACTAACGGTTTTCATTAAAAACTTAATCAGCGGACGTGTTGCAGGTGAATGTCCAAACTGTTGATAAAACTGACGTACTGCATAAAGAATCTCAAAATGCCAATCGGTTAACTGCACATCTAAAGACTCGGCTAATTCTTGTGCAACGTCTTGATTCCAGATGGTGTAATCAATTAAATGGCCGTCTTGGTCTAACTCTAACTGCATAAAATAGCCTAAAAAATTTTAGAAAATGAATCGAAATGATTTTACTTCAAAGAAATACAACGTTTGAATTTGAGGATCAAATCAGCAAACTGTGCATAATCGATCGCCTGAATTTGAGTTTTAGCTTCGTCATTAAGCAGGTTGTACTCATTACTTAAACAGTAAATGTTATGGTAAGTCTCTGTAATTGATATAGGCACGAGCACCGCTGCATTACCCATAATCACAATACAGTCATCAGATTGTGCCATTTTAATTAAATCCGACCAGATTTCGTCAGCATTAGATTGCACGAGGAACAGTGTTGTCGCTTGCATGAGGTCGCCTTACCAGTACAGTATATGATCAAATGATTGGATAAACTCAGGACAGAGATCAATAAATTCAAGTTCCTGATCTGTATTTTTAATTATACTAAGCTCTTGATTCTTAGACTCAATTAAAATTGGGGTTAAATCATAGAACTCAAAACTTTCAACCATATTGGCTGCAATTTTAAATTCGTGTAAAAGTTGATTAAATTCTAATTTATTTTCCAATAAGTTAATTGCAGCACATTTTAATAATACTTTGACAGAAATACCAAAGGTTGCTAAAACCATAGTTGCGGACAAGCTTTCATTGATTTGCAAACTTGTTAAGTTAGGTTGGGTTAGAATGACGAGTACAGATTTCACACAATTTACCTTTTCAAAGCAACACTCTAGTAAAGAACTTTAATTAAAATTGAATTAAACGAGAACAGCTTTGTACTGCGTCAGCAAGCTCTCCGAGACCGACAAGTTCAAAGCCACTGGCTAAGTTGTAGTGTTGAAGTGAATGACGTTTTGCATTGTCCGCATCAGTGATGCCCCGAGCAAGGGCTGCACTGACACAGACAGGGAGTCGAATGCCGAGCTTTTGCCATTCTTGTTTTAGGTTGCGTTGATCATCGGGAAACCACTGTAAATCATTCGCAACCTGAACACCATCTTGGTAAAAGAAGACACGAATTTCTTCATGCCTTTTTTGTAAAGCTTGAGCTAAACCAAAAGCATGCCAAGCCACAATTGAAGTAGGCGAAGAAGTTATTAGTAATAGTGTGCTCATTGAATATTCACTATGGTCATAGTTGGCAAAAAAATGATGGACAGATATAAAGGAAGGTAATTATACAATGATTTTGCTGACAGGTGGTTTAGGCTTTATTGGTTCACATATTGCTTTGAGCCTTTTGGCTCATGGGCAAGAAATCGTCATTGTGGATAATTTAGCCAATTCAACCTTACAAACTTTAGAACGTTTAGAATATATCTCAGGGATGTATATCCCATTTGCAAAACTTGATGTTCGAAATACACCCGCTTTAAATAAAGTTTTTGAACAATATTCAATCGACACTGTAATCCATACTGCTAGTTTTAAATCTTTAGAAGAGTCTGCTTTAAAACCGCTCGAATATTATAATGATAATGTGAGTAGTATCATGAGCCTGTTAAGGGCGATGCAACGCATGGGAGTTAGACAGCTAATCAATCTTTCAAGTTTAGCTGTTTATGGTCAATCTGATGCAGTACTTTCTGAAGATACTGAATTTAATTACAAATATCCGAATCCTTATATTCGATCACAGCAAATGGTTGAGGACATTATTGCCGATACCTACAAAGTAGATCCTGAATGGCGCATAGTGAATCTGCGCTTATCAAATATAGTCGGGGCGTTTGAGCATGGTGTCTTGGGTGAGTTTGTCACTCAGCTCCCAAAGAATATTGTTCCTTTGGCCTTACAAGTTGCAGCAATGCAGAGAGAATATATTGAGTTGCAGAATCAAGCCCCAACGGCTGATGGGACGGTTGAGCGTAGTTTTTTACATGTCTTAGATGCGTGTGATGCTATTTTAATGACATTGAGTTGGTTAAGGTCGCAGAATAACTGTCTAGAGTCTTTCAATATTGCGCATTCAAAATTGACCTCGATTCAAAGCTTATTAACTGAAATTGCAAAAGTGACGCAAACGCGTGTGCATACTCAACCTGCGGTATTTCAGCATCAAGAGCTTGCGCAGTTAGGTGCATCAATAGATAAAGCTAGCAAGATACTAAATTGGTCGCCAAAGCGATCTTTAACCCAAATGATCGAAGATGAATGGCGGTTTTATTTAAATACCTTAAAAGGTAATTAAGATAATGATTCTTATTTACAATTATATCTGCTTTGATTAGGATAACGGCAACTAGCCAAAGCATCACTTTGCTTCAGCCCGTAAGAACTTTAACTAAATAGAGCAGAGGTTGTTTATGCAAATGCGAATTGAACACGACACAATGGGCGAAATTGAAGTACCTAATGAAGCCTTATGGGGTGCGCAAACGCAACGGAGTTTACAGAACTTTAAAATTGGTCAGGAGCGATTACCGCGTGCCATGATTCGTGCGATGGGTCTGGTAAAAAAAGCCGCTGCAATCACCAATGCTGAGTTGAAGCAATTGCCTGAAGACTTAAGCCAATATATTGTTGGTGCTGCTGAGGAAGTTATTGCGGGTCAATGGGATGCTCAATTTCCATTAGTGGTCTGGCAAACAGGTTCAGGTACGCAAAGCAACATGAACTGTAATGAAGTGATTGCCAATATTGCCAATCAAAAGTTAGGGCAAGTCTTGGGTGCGCAAAAACCAGTACATCCAAATGATCATGTCAATCGTGCGCAATCGACCAACGATTCATTTCCAACCGCAATTCATGTTGCTGCAAGTATTCAAATCAATGAATTACTGATTCCTGCGGTAGAGCAGCTAAAAGCTACTTTACAGCGTAAATCAGAAGAATTTGATGATATCGTCAAAATTGGTCGTACTCATTTACAAGATGCGACGCCTTTGACTTTAGGGCAAGAGTTTAGTGGTTATGTGTCCCAATTGGAACATGGCTTAAAACGTTTACAGCAAGCGCTTGCAGGTTTATATGAGCTGCCTTTAGGTGGTACAGCTGTCGGTACTGGATTGAATGCACATCCAGACTATGCGGTTAAAGCAGCTGAACAATTGGCCGAGCTTACAGGATTACCTTTTGTTACTGCACCGAATAAATTTGAAGCTTTAGCTGGACGTGATGCTGCTGTGTTTGCATCAGGTGCATTAAAAACACTTGCGGCAAGCTTAAATAAAATTGCCAATGATATTCGTTGGTTGGCAAGTGGCCCACGTTGTGGATTCGGAGAAATTCGTATTCCGGAAAATGAACCTGGTTCAAGTATCATGCCAGGTAAAGTCAATCCAACCCAGAGTGAAGCGATGACCATGGTCGTTGCTCAAGTCTTGGGCAATGACACAACGATTAACGTTGCAGGTGCATCTGGTAATTTCGAATTAAATGTATTTATGCCTGTGATAGCTTATAACTTATTGCAATCGATTCAGTTGTTGGGTGATGCATGTAATAGCTTTAATGATCATTGTGCAGTAGGAATTGAACCAAATCGCGAGAAAATTGATTATTTCTTGCATAATTCATTGATGTTGGTGACTGCATTGAATCCAGTGATTGGTTATGAGAACTCTGCCAAAGTTGCGAAAACGGCTTATAAGGAAAATAAAACCTTAAAGCAAGTTGCAGTTGAACTTGGTTTGGTGACTGCTGAACAATTTGATGAAGTAGTGAAACCTGAAAATATGGTGTCACCGAATAGCAAGTAAGCTTGATTCCTGAATAAGAAATCCTTCTTTACTAGAGGGATTTCTTTATAAAATAGATATATCAAGTACTATAGTTGGTCATGATCTATGATGTGTACAAATAAGGAAATCCAAATACTGATACCAGCGACTAAATGCTTTAAAGACTTGTTTTATGGATTGAGTTGCAATTTCACTTTCATATGTTGAGAAGGTTAGCTGATCAATGATTTTTTCTTCAGCTCCAATGGTATGACCTGTTTCTTTATGATAATGGATATCTCCACAATAACTTAACTGGTAATTAGAATGTTGGGTGATATCTCTCAATTTTGAAAAGATGATATGACCTGTAATCTCGATTGCTTCGATAATTGCAAGTCGAATATTAGCTGGTTGGTTGTGAACTAGATGGACTAACTCGAAAAAAAGGATTTGGTTTTCTTCATTTTCTTTTGACCACAATTTTTTTAAAGTTGTCGTAAATTTTTCAGGAAGATCATAGCTTAGTTTTTCTAAATCATGCACATACCAAATCCAATGTTCGGCATCTTCTGCTGCATGTATGTTTACGAGATTTTCCAATTCATTTGTTGGCACTTTAAATGGCAATACATATTTATTAAAGTCACCAAAGTTCATAACGAAATGGGTGATAAAGGGTAGAAATACTAGTTTATTTTTTAATAAAATGGATGTGCTGTCTAATGTATCTAATAGTTTTGATTTATCTAAAACTATACGTTCAGACATTATCAATTCTTTGATCTTAATCACTTTGATTAACTCCTATAAAGCTTATCCAGAACAGACATAAGATAATAAATAAATGATGTCCGTTGTTTTAAAGCCTATTGAATTAATAGATGTTTCACATGTTTTTTAATCTTTAAAAAGCGGTGAAATGAGTAATTTTGAACTGACCTGCATGGTCAGTTCTATTATTCCAAAGGTAGCGAATGGATAGCAAACTTTTATGTAGCTGCTACACGATGATGATGTAAATAATTATTTTCCATGATGTGGTAAGCAGTTGATTAAGGTCAAAGATCTCTCTTCGACTATGTTTTACGCTTGAGGTTCTGATTTTGTAGAAGCTACTTAATAGGTAGAGGAAAGTCTTTAGAGCCAAACTAACATTGAATAAATTGTCATAATTGTTAGAATGATCATCTTCTTCTGTTTTTATCTTTTTTGTTTTGCCAATACTGTGCAGAACTAAAATTAAGTTTATATAAAACAGCATTTTACCTTAGGATTTTTTTAATGCTCTCTATCTATTTAACAGATACCCAAACCAACATCCAATTTTCTGATCTTCCAAATGAAAATCCTGTTAAGTTTCTGTTGAATTTAAAGAAAATTTTCCCAAGTACTGCCGATTTATTATTGCCCGTTCTGCCTGAAGATAATAATTTAGAAAATGTAACATGGGAGGCAACATCAAAAGACTTCGAGGTTTTTAAGAAGTTATTAGAAGGTTGGGGGATTATTGAGCTACGTTTAAGCGCGATTACAACTTATAAAGATAAAAACTTTGCCAATGAGTTGGTAAAAAAAGCCCAAGTTCGACGTAAGCAAATTGCTCAAGCGCAGCCACAACTTTCATTGATTGCTTTGGATTATGTGTTGATGCATGAAATTCATGCGCTGATTGATGCGGAGTTGGTGATGATCGGGGAAAAATTCTATTTACCAACATTGCGTGAACTTTGGAAAGGACAGTTTCCTGAGCAAATTTTGCAATGTAAATTTTAATATTTGAAAGCAGACTCCAGTCTGCTTTTTTATTGCTTAAGTTATTTGAAATAGAACAATTCTTCATCTACAAACAATTACAAGAATTTAGTGTCGGTATTTTTAGGCGGCATATATATTGCTTATAAGGATATAAATATTATTGCGGGAGAGAAGTTCTTCAATGAACTCGCCGAAGGAGCAACGACCCCGGAAACTCTCAGGCAGAAGGACTGTAATAATAGAAATACAATCTGGAGAGCAGTGCTCAACTTGTAGAAATTAACAATTTTTTTCTTCTATGATAAACACTCACCGAAGGGGAAGGCTCAATGATTAATTGGTAATCATCTGCCAAAACTCTCAGGTACCATGACAGATGGGGCTATGCATTAAGAAATGTTATGCATTTCTAGGAGTTTGCTATGCCACATGTTGTTGTCATTGGTGCGGGGATTACGGGTGTAACGTCTGCTTATGAATTAAATAAATTAGGCTATGAGGTGACGGTAATTGATCGTCATCTCTTTCCAGCCATGGAAACTTCTTTTGCCAATGGTGGTCAGTTGTCTGCCTGTAATGCCGAAGTCTGGAATCAAAAGGCAACGGTACTTAAAGGCATTAAGTGGATGAGTAAAAAGGATGCACCTTTATTGCTCAATCCATCTTTTAGTGCACACAAATATCGCTGGTTGATTGAATTTTTAACACATATTAAAAACTATAAAGCCAATACCATTGAGACTGTTCGTTTAGCACTTCTGGCGAGACAACGCTTGTTTGAGATTGCAGAAAAAGAAAGTATTTCGTTTGACTTGGAAAAGCGTGGCATTTTACATATGTATCACACCAAGGAAGACTATGAGATTGCCAAAAAGGTCAATGATGTGCTGGTTGAAGGCAAGCTGGAGCGAAATGCGATTACACCTGATGAAATGAAAGCCATTGAGCCTACGCTAACAGGTGACTATTTTGGGGGATATTACACGGCTGGGGATGCAACAGGAGATATTCATAAATTCTCTGTTGGCTTGGCTGAAAAAACTCAGCAAAATGGTGTGAAATATCGTTTTGGCTTAGATGTTGTTGATGTCAAATTTACTCAAGACAAAGCGGTTGTTCACTGTAAAAACAGTTCCGAAAATGTCAATCCAAGCGCGGATGGAATTACTGAAATTATTGCCGATTTAGTTTTGGTTTGTGGTGGTGTAGGAAGTTACCAATTAGCCGATATGCTTGGTGATAGTGTGAATGTGTATCCCGTCAAAGGCTATTCAATTACAGTGCAACTGAAAGATGAACGTAGTGTAAAAAATGCGCCGTGGGTAAGTTTACTGGATGAAAGTGCCAAGATTGTGACGTCTCGCCTCGGTGCTGATCGTTTACGTATTGCGGGTACGGCTGAGTTTAATGGATATAACCGAGATATTCGTGCTGATCGTATTCAACCGTTGATTAACTGGGTCAATCAAAACTTTGATATCTCCACAGAGCATGTTGTGCCTTGGGCGGGCTTACGCCCAATGATGCCGAATATGTTGCCTGTGGTAAAACAAGGTAAGCAACCACGAGTGTTTTATAATACTGGTCATGGACATTTGGGCTGGACTTTGTCTGCGGCAACAGCGGTATTGATTAGCCAAGAAATTGCAGAAAAATTCCCAAGTTGAATCAAAAAAGCCGATGTGAAAACATCGGCTTTTAAATGTTAAAACTATTAATCGTACAAACGATAGATTCCAGTAAATCTGCCGCAATCTTTCTGTTCCGATTTAATAATCAATAAGGCTTTTTGAAAATCAAACTGATACTGGCATTTTTTTTCATTATCGATGATTCGGCCTTTTTGTTCAGGCGTGCTATATGCCAATAAAGACAATGTTTGAGTTTCTAGACGATTGTTAGGGTTGCGGTATGCTGTGCCTTCTATTTTGAGTTTATCCTTATCCAGCTGGTGGATCTGTAAATGCACAGGTTGAGCTGCCAGTTTACCGTGTTCATACTTCAGATAATGCTGTGTTAAGGTTTGGTTCATTGAGGTATAAAAATTCAAATCATCCAAACGTGCATCGAATTGCTGCTGATAGCAGTTTTTAGTTTTACATTGCTGTACTTGATTCAGCCAGAGTGTCTGGGTGTCATGTAATAACTGTAACGGGGCATCGGTCACCAAATAAGCAGTTAAAAATTTGGCATTGAGCTTCAGGCGCTGCTCTTTATATTGCTTGGAGCAGATTTTTTGAGCTGCCAAATCCTTGCTGCTGCAGTCAATGGATTCTGCATAGGCAAATGTTGAGCAAAAACAACTCAATGTGATGATGTAGCCAGATTTCTTTAATTGATTTCTTACAGTGTTAAACAGCATAATCACTTATACTTTCAGTCTAATTTGCTCAACGTACTATAGCGAAATAGAAAGCCTGAATACAAGATTTGTTCGGTATATTGTAAAAGGAAAATCATATGGTTGCTCAAATTCGGATTGGACAAGGGATGGATGTGCATGCGTTCGAAGAAGGTAATTTTGTTACTTTGGCGGGTGTTCAAATTCCACATACGCATGGTTTAAAGGCACATTCGGATGGAGATGTGGTCTTACATGCGCTGAGTGATGCTTTATTGGGAGCATTGGCACTTGGAGATATTGGACAGCATTTTCCAGATACGGACCCTGAATACAAAGGTGCAGATAGTCGTTTATTACTCAAACATGTCTATCAATTGATTTTAGATCGTGGTTATCAGCTCAACAATGCAGACATTACGGTTGCTTGCGAACGCCCTAAATTAGCAAAGCATAATTTAGAGATGCGTCAAAGTATTGCAGATGCTTTAGAGGTTGATGTGACTCAAATCAGTATTAAAGCCACAACAACTGAAAAATTGGGATTTACTGGTCGTCAAGAAGGTATATTGGCGACCGCAACAGTGTTAATTTCGCATCAAGCAAAATGATTGCTATTAATTAATGATTGTTCAAGTTCTTGTGTTGCTTTACGGCCTTGCAGTTGTAAAGTAATGCTATGAATTAAGCCTGTCCAAGTTTCGTTCGGTTCCCAAATTTGGTGTAAAAGTTCTTGGGCAGTTGGTAGGTCAATATTCATATAGAACTGGCGGTAGAGATACATCAAACTGCTGACACGCATATTGTCATCACAGTGTAGCCAAATAATTTCATTTTGAACCAAATGATCTATGAGATCCAAAACAAAGAGACATTGTTCAGAGCAAGGTATATCCCATCCGATTGGAATATGAATGTAGTTTAATCCCAAGTCTAGACAGATCTGATCCTGCTCAGATAGATGGTTATCTGATTTGCTGGTCGCAAGATTAATGACAGTACTGCAACCATATTCTTTAATCTGTTGTAATTGCTCAGCAGTTGGTTGAGCAGAGCTAAACAGATGCTCATGCACCAATGAGAAACTTGGTATTTGAGATAAGGCTTGTTCTAGTGAGGTCATAACGTACGCTGCGTATTGAGTGAAGTTCTCATATCTTGAGAAACTTAATCTAATGGGCTTGTCTTACTATAAGTGTTTTTATTTCAGTGTTCAATTTAGAACGCACAAATAAAAACAGCATCGAATGATGCTGTTTTTTTTAACTTAGTCTTTTTTTAGATTCTCATTCAGTAAGAATTCCATCAACGCTTTTTGAGCATGCAAACGGTTTTCTGCTTCATCCCAAACTACAGCATTTTTGTGGTCTAGCATATTTTCTGAAATTTCTTCACCACGGTGTGCAGGCAAACAGTGCATGAATAAGCAATCAGGGTGCGCTAAGTCCATGAGTTTTTCATTGACTTGGAAATCTGAGAATGCTTTTTCGCGTAACTTCTGTTCTTCTTCCTGCCCCATGCTTGCCCATACATCAGTCACGATGAGGTCCGCATTTACAGCAGCATCTTCGGCTTTATTAAACACTTCTACACAGTCGGCAAACTCAGCGAGGAATCTTGCTTGTGGTTCATAACCTTCTGGCGATGCGATTTTAAGCTTAAAGCCCATCATATGTGCTGCTTCAATATATGAATTACACATATTGTTACCATCGCCAATCCAAGCCACAGTTTTGCCTTCGATGCTACCACGGTGTTCTTGGAAGGTTTGCAAATCTGCAAGGAGCTGGCAAGGGTGGTGATCATCAGTCAGACCATTGATCACAGGAACAGTTGAATAAGATGCAAAGCGTTCCACAATATCGTGACCGAAAGTACGGATCATCACAATATCCAGCATACTTGATATTACACGAGCAGAATCTTCAATCGGTTCACCACGACCTAATTGAGTGTCGCGAGGTGAAAGGAAAATAGCGCTACCACCAAATTGACAAATGCCAGCTTCAAAAGAAATACGTGTACGTGTACTCGATTTCTCAAAAATCATTCCCAAAACTTTACCCGCAAAAGGTTGGTATAGCGTATTGCTATGTTGCATGCGTTTAAGTTCTTGTGCGCGATCTAAAATGCGTTGCAGTTCTAATGAAGATAGGTCACGTAAAGTTAGAAAATGCCGAAGCGCCATAGCTACTCCCACAATAATTATTGAATAAAAACAATAATTAATTGCTGTTTGACGAGTGGTGGATAAAAAAGAATTGAATACTATACTATACGTTCAAGAAAATGCAAAAGAATTAGACTTTTTGATGAGCCTTTAAGAATAAATCTATAGAATAATTAATATAATCAATAATTTCAGCATCATCAGCTGGTACGTCTAAACCCATTAAATTGCGCCACTCGACATCGCGTAAAATGCCAAAATACATGGTCGAAGAAAATTTTGGTTTCGTGCAATAAATCTCACCACTGTTATGTGCATGCTCAAGGGCAAAAGCAATGGTATTTTGAATATTAAGTGCGCATTGATCGTAGAAATAATGTGCCAGTTGTATGTCTTTTTGGGTTTGCTCGGTAAACATCCGCATAAAAGCGATATTTTCAGGTTGAATAATGTGGTGGTAAAAACGTTGAAGGGTTTGTGTGAGGTAGCTTCTTAAATCAGGTTTTTCAGGTGTATAAGGGAAACAAACGCCTTTAAAGAAAACTTCTCTACGATAATCGCAAATCGCAGTAAATAAGCCTTCTTTATTGCCAAAATACTTATAAATGGATGTTTTTGAGCCCCCCGCATGATTGACGATATCATCCAAAGACACGGCTTCATAACCTTTCTCTAGGAATAAATCGGTTGCGCACAATAATAGGGCAAGGCGACGTTCTTCTCCGCGGCGAGTTTGAGGTTTAGCACAGCTTGGATAGCAAATATCAGTCATTATCTACTTGAGGATCGTTGGGTTGCTTCTAGTATAGCAAAAACCATATCTATTGTATGGCTATGAAATTGATGAGTGTTTCAAAACATCTCAATTTAAATAAAAAAGCGAGTCTCTAGTACTCGCTTTTTTTATTGCTTTTCACTATGCAGAACGGATTTCGTCGTCTTCTTCGTCATCGCTGGAATCCATGCCAAGCTCTTTGAGCTTGCGGGTCAAGGTATTGCGTCCCCAACCCAAAAGTTCAGCAGCATGGCGTTTACGTCCGCGAGTTTGTTGTAGTGCAGCATTAATCAACGTGCGTTCAAACATCGGTGTTGCGATGTCTAGAAGTTTCATTTCACCATTTTTAAGCTTTTGGATCGCCCATTGCGCCAATAACTCATCCCAATGATGAACAGCAATGCGCTCAACCAAAGCTGGGCTGGTGTTTGAAGCTGCCTGAGCATCACTGTTCTTATGTACAGAGGCTTGCTTAAGCTCAGCAGGCAAATCTTCTGGATAGACTTCACGACCCGTGATCATCACCGTCAACCAGCGACAAGTATTTTCCAGCTGACGTACGTTACCCGGCCAAGGCAGTTGTTGCATATAGTCTGTGGTTTCAGTGCGCAAGATTTTTGGACTGACTCCAAGCTCTTTGCCCGCACGTGCCAAGAAGTGCTGCGCTAACATTGGAATGTCTTCACTGCGGTGTGACAGCTTTGGAATATGAATACGAATGACGTTTAGACGATGATATAAGTCTTCACGGAAACGTCCTTCATTCACCAGTTTTTCCAAATCTTGGTGGGTTGCCGCAACGATACGTACATCCACTTTAACTGGGATATGTCCACCGACGCGGTAGAACTCACCATCTGCTAAAACACGAAGCAAACGTGTTTGCGTTTCAAATGGCATGTCACCGATTTCATCAAGAAATAAAGTACCGCCATTGGCTTGTTCAAAACGGCCTTGATGCTGTGTATTTGCGCCGGTAAATGCGCCTTTTTCATGTCCAAATAACTCAGTTTCAATCAAGTCTTTTGGAATAGCTGCCATATTCAGTGCAATGAACGGTTTGGCACGACGGGGTGAGTGTTTATGCAGTGCATGGGCAACCAACTCTTTACCTGTACCAGATTCACCATTAATCAATACGGTAATGTGTGATTGTGATAAGCGACCAATTGCACGGAATACTTCCTGCATTGCAGGTGATTCACCAATAATTTCGGTCGATTGTAAGGGTGAAGCGGTTTTGGTTGCTTCTTGTTGTTGTAATTTATTGATATGCAAAATTGCACGATTAACCAAGGCCAGTGCTTCATCAATATCAAAAGGTTTTGGTAAATATTCAAATGCACCAGTTTGATAGCTTGATACGGCAGACTCTAAATCTGAATGTGCCGTCATAATGATCACGGGTAGGTCGGGATGCGTGTTCTTCACCTTGGATAAAAAGGTCAAACCATCAATGCCCGGCATACGGATATCCGTTAAAATCACATCGGGCGCATCATCATGTAAGCGCTCAAGTGCAGTTTGTGCTTCTTCAAAGTTGGTGACGTCAAAACCTTCTTCTTTAAAGGTTTTTTCAAGTACCCAGCGCATGGCACGATCGTCATCTATTACCCAAATTTTATTTCGTGACATGGTTTAACTCCCAAGGTAGATATAGGCTAAATACGGTTTTTCCTGGAACTGATTGACACTCAATCATTCCGTTATGTTGATGCATAATATTTTGAGCGATACTGAGACCCAGTCCTGTACCTTTGGCACGGCCTGTAACCAGTGGATAAAAAACTGACTCTAGAATGCTTTCTGGAACACCAGGGCCATTGTCTTCAATGTCAATGCGAACTGTTGAGCGATTCAGAACACCATTAATGGTGACAAGACGCTGGATTCGGGTTCTTAAAACCAGTTCTGGTTCTGAGTCGATAAAAAAGTCTTTATTCTCGGTCATGGCTTGTACCGCATTGACACTGATGTTGAGCATGACTTGAATCAGTTGGTCTCGATCCGCCATGACATCAGGTAAGGACAAGTCATAGTCCCGTGTGATCTTAATTTTCTTCTTGGTTTGATTTGCAATGAGAGAACGAACACGTTCCAAAGGTTCATGCACATTGACATGTTCATAGCTTGGTAACTGACGTGAGCCGAGCATGGTGTCAGCCAAGTTGGTAAGACGATCGACTTCGCTAATAATGATGTCAGTAAATTCACGATAGCTTTCATCATTTAAACTACGCGCAAGTAATTGAGTTGCGCCACGAATACCTGCGAGTGGATTTTTAATTTCGTGTGCCACACCGCGGACCAATTGTCGAGCGACTTGATGTTGTTGAACTAGGTTTTCTTCCTTGGAAATTTTCAACATACGATCGATAGGATTGAGTTCAATTAACAGCAATGGGTGATAGCTTTTGCCTGCATTCAATTGAGAGGCTGTGTAATCGACATGGATCGGTTTAAAATTTACATTGATTACTGCTTCACGACGCGTGTAGTGTTGACCACTTTCTAATGTATTTAATAGGGCTTCATGTGTATTGAAAGTATCATCATGCGCATGCAGCAAATTTAATACAGGCTGACCGGAAGCACGGAGCAAGCTGATATCAAATAATGCTTCACAAGCAGAATTTAAATAAAAAATATTAAGCTTACTATCGACCAATAAAATGGCAGTGCTCAGATTATCTACTAAGAGTCGATAGTCGATAGTGTTCTGTTGATCCATTTGTGAATCGTCCTGTTTTAAAATGGCGCAATAAATATAAATTTTAATGAATAGCCATTAACTTCTAAAATGTACTTTATGCAAAATACAAGCCAACTTTGTATTAACTAAATTTCAAACACTTAATTCTGAAATAAACGATTTATACGGTATTTTTCACATACATCTGCTTATTTCAATATTTTATTATGTCCCAAATTGGTGCGTTGTTGGATTTTGTTTAAAATTTTGGTTGTATTTTGGTGCATTACACAAAGAGATGGCATTGCAGCTATGCGTAGGCAAAGAAAAGTCATACAATACGCCGATTCAAGTGGAGCGCAGATTCATGAAGACCCCCAAAGTCGGTTTTGTATCTTTAGGTTGTCCTAAGGCATTGGTAGATTCTGAACGAATTTTAACTCAGTTAAAGACTGAAGGTTATCAAGTTGCATCAGATTATGACGGTGCAGATTTGGTTGTTGTTAACACCTGTGGTTTTATTGAATCTGCAGTGCAAGAGTCTTTAGATGCCATTGGCGAAGCCATGAGCGAAAACGGTCGAGTGATCGTTACTGGTTGTTTAGGTAAAGACGAAGATAAAATTCGCCAAATGCACCCAAATGTTCTTAAAGTAACAGGTGCGGCAGCGTATCAAGATGTAATGGAAGCAGTGCATGAGTACGTACCTGCACCGCCAAAGCACAATCCATTTATTGATTTGGTTCCTGAGCAAGGTGTTCGTTTAACACCAAAGCATTATGCCTATTTAAAAATATCAGAAGGTTGTAATCACCGCTGTACATTCTGCATTATCCCAAGCATGCGTGGGGACTTAGTGTCTCGCCCTGTAGGTAAGGTGTTAGATGAAGCTGCAGCACTCAAACGTGCTGGTGTAAAAGAAGTCCTCGTGATTTCTCAAGATACCTCTGCATATGGTGTAGATACTAAATACAAGCTGGACTTTTGGAATGGTCAACCAGTAAAAACCAAATTCTATGACATGTGTGAAGCACTTGGTCAGCTTGGAATTTGGGTTCGTTTACATTACGTTTATCCGTATCCGCATGTGGATGCTGCGATTGACCTGATGGCTCAGGGCAAAATCCTACCTTATTTAGATATCCCTTTTCAGCACGCCAGTCCGCGCATCTTAAAATTGATGAAGCGACCAGCTCATAGTGAAAATACCTTAGAACGCCTTAAATTATGGCGTGAAAAATGCCCTGAATTGGTGATTCGCTCAACCTTCGTGGTTGGTTTCCCTGGTGAAACAGAAGAAGATTTCCAAATGTTATTGGAATGGTTGAAAGAAGCTCAACTTGATCGAGTTGGTTGTTTCACTTATTCACCAGTCGAAGGCGCTACAGCAAATGATCTGCCTGATCATGTGCCAGAAGAAATTAAGCAAAATCGCTATGAACGTTTTATGGAAGTTCAGCAAGAGATTTCTGCTGCAAAATTGCAAAAACGTATTGGTCAAACCATGACTGTGTTGGTGGATGGTCTAGAGGATGAATTCCCAGTAGCAGTTGCACGTTCATATGCAGATGCGCCTGAAATTGATGGTAATGTTTTTGTTGAAGATATTGATAAGAGTCTGATTAAAGCTGGCGATTTGCTGGAAGTCGAAATTACCGATGCAGATGAATATGATTTGTATGCAAAGTTAATTCGGATTAAATCTGCTTGATATTGAATTAAATTTAAGAAAATTTTGAGATTGGTCGGTTTGGAGTATAGGTATGTCAGCTTCTAAAAATCCACGTTATGCACGAATTTTGCTAAAGCTTTCTGGTGAAGCTTTAGCAGGAAATAAAGATATGGGTATCGATGCCCAAGTATTAGATCAGATGTCACTTTCGATTGCACATTTGGTTGGTTTGGGTGTACAGGTAGGTATTGTTGTTGGTGGCGGTAACTTATATCGCGGTAGCCAATTGCAGAAAGACGGTCTTGTTGGTCGTGTTACTGGCGACCAAATGGGCATGTTGGCGACTGTGATGAACGGTTTGGCACTGCGTGATGCATTGGTACGTCGCAATATTAAAACACGTTTAATGTCAGCTTTATCGATTGGTACGGTGGTTGAATCTTATTCAAGTCGTGATGCCATTCGTCATTTAAGCCAAGGCGAAGTATGCGTATTTGTTGCAGGTACAGGTAATCCATTCTTTACCACGGACACAGCTGCTTGCTTGCGTGGTATCGAGATTGAAGCAAACTTAATCTTGAAAGCAACAAAGGTTGATGGTGTTTATAACAAAGACCCGAGCAAATATGATGATGCCGTTAAATATGACCATTTAACTTTCGATCAGGTGCTTGATGAGAAACTTGGTGTAATGGATCTTACGGCAATTTGCTTATGTCGTGACCATAATGTTCCATTGCAAGTTTTTGACATGAACAAATCTGGTGCATTACTTTCTGTAGTAATGGGCGAAAAAGAGGGTACTCACGTTACTAATTAGAGTTCGTTAAGATTTCATCATGCACTGTGTTATAGACTAAAACAACACAAACTAGGCATGAAGCGTAAATAATGGCGATAACCTTGTTGAGTTTCATTGCGGTGTTTGTGGATGTTTTAGTCAGAAGTCTGAGGGTAAAAGATTTTTGGCGCTACTGCGTTATGTTTAATTTATTTAGAATGGCTAAATTTCATAAAACATGCCTTGTATTGTCTAAAAAATATTCTCTGTCACAATCATCTGTGAAATGTTAATAAACCGTCATGTACGTGAGCCATAAAGCTCTTTATACTACTGTCTAAATATTTTGTAATACCTATGAATAAGTAAGGAAGATCATATGATTAACGATCTCAAAAAAGATAGCGAACAGCGTATGCAGAAATCGCTTGACTCGTTAGAGTTGGGCTTTGCCAAAGTTCGTACAGGTCGTGCGCACCCATCTATTTTAAATGGTGTGATGGTTTCTTACTATGGTTCTGATGTTCCATTGAATCAAGTGGCAAACGTTGGACTTGAAGATTCGCGTACACTATTGGTACAACCATTCGAGCGTTCTATGGTTGCTGCGATTGATAAAGCGATCCGTGAAGCAGGTTTAGGATTGAATCCAATTACTGCTGACGCAATCCGTGTACCAATGGCTGCGTTAACTGAAGAAACTCGTCGTGATATGCAAAAAGTTGCACGTGCTGAAGCTGAAAATGCCAAAGTTGCGATTCGTAACATTCGTCGTGATGTGTTGGGTGATATCAAAGCATTATTGAAAGAAAAAGAAATTTCTGAAGATGATGATCGCCGTGCGTCAGATGAAATCCAGAAAATTACAGATAAATATGTTGCAGAGGTTGATAAGCGTCTTGCAGCGAAAGAAGCAGAGTTGATGAAGGTCTGATATTACTATGACCTTGCAAGAAGAACCGCTTCTTCCTCAACATGTTGCCATCATCATGGATGGCAACAATCGTTTTGCCAAAAAAAAGCAAATGCAAAAAGGCGATGGGCATCGAGAAGGCAAAAATGTCTTGGATCCTATTGTTGAGCACTGCAAAAAAGAAGGTATCCGTGCATTAACAGTTTTTGCATTTTCAAGCGAAAACTGGAATCGACCACAGTACGAAGTCGACCTGTTAATGAGATTGTTAGAAGAAACAATTCATGAGCAGTTGCCTCGTATGGAAAAATTCAATATCGCGCTTCGCTTCATTGGAGATCGTTCTCGGTTGTCAAATGAGTTGCGTGATTTAATGCAATACGCAGAGCAGAAAACAGCAGCTTTTGATTCAATGACGCTCACCATTGCCATTAGTTATGGTGGTATGTGGGATATGGCGCATGCAGCAAAAGTAATTGCGCAAGAAGTGCTCGCCGGAAAACTTCAAGCAGATCAGATAAATGTTGATTTATTTGATAAATATGTCAGTCTAAATGATCTACCTGCTGTGGATTTATTAATTCGTACAGGCGGAGATTACCGATTATCCAACTTCTTATTATGGCAAGCTGCGTATGCAGAGTTGTATTTTACTGATACCTTGTGGCCAGAATTTACTATAGAAGAGTTGGATCACGCATTTCGTGTTTTTTCAGGACGTGAAAGACGCTTTGGTAAAACTTCAGAACAGATTCAACAAGCGAAAATAGAGAATTAATAATGTTAGAGCGGATTATTACCGCATTGGTGTTAGTTGCTGTTGTTTTAAGTTGCATGTTTGCAACGCAATCACATTATCCAATGTTTGTGCTTATGATTTTAGCCGCGGGGGTTGCAGGTTATGAGTGGTTTAAGCTTATGCCTCGAATTACATCGCCTGTGTCAAAACCTAAAGCTTGGGTATATGGTGGATGTGTGGCAGCAGTATCAACACTGGCATTATTTTTTGATGATGTAGCTCTTTTGCTTTGGGCGGCATCCATTCTCACTTGGTTGGGCAGTATCTATTGGGTTAAGAATTTCCCAGAATCTGATAGCTGGTACAACGTCTCATTACATGTCGTTGGATTTATTCTGATTTCTGCTGCAGTGACAGCACTTTATGGTGTATGGCATAGTTCACCATGGTGGCTGATGTATTTGTTCCTGTTGGTATGGGGGGCTGATAGTGGTGCTTATTTTGTTGGGCGTAAATTTGGTAAGAAAAAACTTGCACCTTTTGTAAGCCCAAATAAATCTGTCGAGGGTTTGTATGGTGGTATCGCGACAACCATTATTATTATGTTGGTTGTACAGTATTTCTATCTTAATCTAAGTGTTATACAACTTATTTTATTCTTAATTCTTTCAATTATTACCGTGTTTGCTTCGGTGTTGGGTGATTTGTTTGAGTCAATGATTAAACGCCGTGCTGGAATTAAAGATTCTGGTCGTGTCCTTCCAGGGCATGGTGGTGTATTAGATCGTATTGATTCTTTATTGGCAGCGGCACCAATTTTTGCAACAGGTATGTATATATTAAAACTTATTGGTGTAGATCTTTAAATGACTCAAGCTGTTTGTATATTGGGTGTTACGGGTTCAATTGGACAAAGTACTTTAAAAGTATTGGAACAACACCCAGACCAATACACTGTATTTGCAGTCTCTGCATATAGTCGTTTAGATGAACTTTTAGAAATTTGTAAAAAATATCATCCGAAAATTGTTGTTGTACCGAATGAAAAAGCATTTGAGTTGCAACAACGCTTTAATCAAGAAAATTTAAAACAAATTGAAATTTTAACTGATGAAGCAGGCTTGATCACAATTGCTGAACATGTAGATGTCGATATTGTGATGGCAGCGATTGTGGGTGCGGCTGGGCTGTTGCCAACGCTCGCTGCTGTCAAAGCAGGTAAGCGTGTTTTATTAGCAAATAAAGAATCATTAGTGATGTCTGGCGACATCATGATGCAGGCTGCAAAAGATAATAATGCACTGTTATTGCCGGTAGACTCTGAGCACAATGCAATCTTCCAGTCATTACCACATAATTATCTAAACGCTGAAAGAACGGGACAACCACAATTGGGTGTCTCGCAAATTCTGTTGACAGCATCTGGTGGTCCTTTCCTGAATCACAGCTTAGAACAATTAAATGATGTAACACCACAACAGGCATGTAAGCATCCAAATTGGTCTATGGGGCAAAAAATCTCGGTAGATTCTGCAACTTTAATGAATAAAGGCTTAGAATTGATCGAAGCTTGTCATTTGTTTTCAATATCAGAACATTTTGTTACAGTTGTTGTTCATCCACAAAGTATTATTCACTCCATGGTGCAATATGTGGATGGGTCAACTTTGGCACAAATGGGTAATCCTGATATGTGCACACCGATTGCACATGCATTGGCGTGGCCAGAACGTTTGGCAACACATGTTCCTGCATTAAATTTATTTGAGACGGCTCAATTAAATTTCCAATCGCCCGACCTTGTTAAATTTCCAGCATTGGACTTAGCTCGTCAGGCGATGCGCGCAGGTGGTTTAGCACCAACCATTTTAAATGCGGCCAATGAAATTGCAGTTGCGGCATTTTTGCAACAAAGAATTCGATTTACTCAGATTTCTCAAGTTGTCGAAAATACTTTGCAAACTGTACAAAATGCTAAAGCAGAAAATATAGACATCATTTTGCAGACTGATATGATCGCAAGACGAATTGCAGAAAAGTATATTGTGGGTATAGGAGGCTAAATCGTATGAATGCACTGTTTATGATTGTTGCAGCGATTTTATTGCTTGGCCCTCTGATTGCAATCCATGAATTTGGTCATTATTGGGTTGCCCGCAAATTAGGTGTTAAGGTTTTAGTCTATTCCATTGGTTTTGGACCAACTTTGCTGAAATGGAAATCTAAAAAATCAGGCATTCAGTATCAACTTTCTGCATTGCCGCTTGGTGGTTATGTCAAAATGTTGGATGAGCGCGAAGGGAATGTTGCTGAGCAAGATTTACCTTATGCATTTAACCGTCAATCTCCATGGAAACGGATTGCGATTGTCGCTGCTGGCCCATTGATTAATCTAATTTTTGCTGTATTTCTGTTTTGGATTTTATTCTTACCTGCACAAGAGCAACTGAATACCCGTATTGGTAAAGTGATGCCGAATACGCCAGCAGCACAAGTCGATTTGCATGTTGGCGATAAAGTATTGATGGTTGATGGTCAAACAACATCAACATGGGAAAAGTTGAATTATGCTTTGGTCAATCGAGTAGGTGAGACTGGACAGGTTTCAATCATTGTTGATCGTGCCGGGACTGAAAAACAATTTAGCTTACCAATCAAAGAATTTTTAAAAGATCAAAGCCAATCTCCATTAGATGTACTTGGTTTCCTAGCATATCGTCCCGTTATTCCTGCAATTGTGAAAGAGCTAAGTGCGGATGGCGCGGCAGTGCGTCAAGGCATGAAGGTGGGCGATCAAATTGTTGCAATTGATAATGTTGCAATGAAAGATTGGTTTGATGTAGTGGATGTTGTTCAAAAGTCACCCGAAAAGCTCTTGAATATTGATGTGTTACGTCAAGGTCAAATTGTGCATTTACAAGTGATGCCTCAAGGACAGCGCGATAATATGGGCAATACCACAGGTATGCTTGGTGTGAAAAGTGATGCAGGTAAAATCACGATTCCGAATGATTACAAGCAAACCATTCAATATTCACCAGTTGAAGCACTTGTTGTTGCATTTGAAAAGACCACACAGCTTTCGGGTATGATTTTCAACTCCATCATTAAAATGGTGCGTGGACTGATAGGTCTGGATAATTTATCTGGCCCAATCACAATTGCCAAAGTTGCTGGTCAAAGTGCGGAAATGGGGTGGCAAACCTTTATTTCATTCATGGCTTTGATGAGTGTAAGTTTGGGGATTCTAAATTTATTGCCGATTCCTATGTTGGATGGTGGTCATTTAGTTTATTACTTTATCGAAGCAATTCGTGGTAAACCTGTTTCTGAACAAATACAGATGTTTGGTCTAAAAGTTGGTATGGTACTGCTCGGTAGCATGATGCTTTTGGCTTTATTTAACGACTTCATGCGTTTATAACAACGCAAACGGAATTTAACTTACTGGAAAATATATGGGCATGCGTCACACACATTTATTAATGCCTTTGGCACTGGTTAGTGCGATGGCAGTGGTACAACAAGCATACGCAGCAGATGAGTTTCTTGCACGAGATATACGAATTGATGGCTTAGTGCGTTTAACACCTGCAAGTATCTATTCTATGTTACCAATAAATAGTGGCGATAGAGTCAGTGATCCTATGATTGCTGAGGCCATCCGTACTTTATATGCCTCAGGTTTATTTGACGATATTAAAACCTATAAAGAAAAAGATGTCCTGGTGTTTAGAGTCGTTGAACGTCCAGTGATTTCAAAATTGGAATTTAAAGGTAATAAACTCATTCCGAAAGAAGCCTTAGAACAAGGTTTAAAGAAGATGGGTATTGCTGAAGGTGAAGTGTTTAAGAAGTCTGCGCTACAGACTATTGAAACTGAGCTAGAACAACAATATACCCAACAAGGTCGTTATGACGCTGATGTGACGGTTGAAACCGTTGCACGTCCAAATAACCGTGTTGAGTTAAAGCTAAACTTTAACGAAGGTACAGCAGCGAAAGTATTTGATATCAATATTATTGGTAATACTGTTTTCAGTGACAGTGATATCAAACAAGCCTTTGCAGTGAAGGAAAGTGGTTGGGCCTCTATTGTGACCCGTAATGACCGCTATGCACGTGAAAAGATGGCTGCAAGTTTAGAAGCTTTACGTGCCCTTTATTTAAACAAAGGCTATATCAACTTTAATATCATCAACTCTCAACTGAATATCAGTGAAGATAAGAAGCATATCTTTATTGAAGTGTCTGTAGATGAAGGTAGTCAATTTAAGTTTGGCGAAACGAAATTCTTGGGTGATGCACTGTATAAACCTGAAGAGTTACAAGCGCTTAAACTGTATAAAGATGGCGAAACCTATTCTCAAGAAAAAGTAAATGCCGTTAAGCAATTATTACTACGCAAATATGGTAATGCAGGTTACTACTACGCTGAAGTGAATGTAGTACCAGATATTAATAATCAAACAGGTATTGTCGGTTTAAATTATTACATCAATCCTGGTCAACAAGTAACAGTGCGTCGTATTAACTTCACAGGTAACAGCAAAACTGCTGATGAAGTGTTACGTCGTGAAATGCGTCAAATGGAAGGCGCATTGGCAAGCAATGAGAAAATTGACTTATCGAAAGTTCGTTTAGAGCGTACGGGCTTCTTTAAAACGGTTGATGTGAAACCTGTTCGTGTTCCAAACTCACCTGATGAAGTTGATTTAAATGTCAATGTTGAAGAACAACATTCTGGTACTACTACGCTTGCAGTAGGTTACTCGCAAAATGGTGGTGTAACCTTCCAAGCAGGTTTAAGCCAAACCAACTTTATGGGTACGGGTAATCGTGTTGCGATCGACTTGTCACGTTCTGAAACACAAGATTACTATAACTTAAGTGTTACTGACCCGTACTTCACCATTGATGGCGTTAGTCGTGGTTATAATGTTTATTATCGTAAAACTAAGCTCAATGAAGACTATAACGTAAACAACTACGTCACCGATAGTATTGGTGGTAGTGTAAGTTTTGGTTATCCAATTGATGAAAACCAAAGCTTAAGTGCCTCTTTAGGTATTGATCAAACCAAAGTAAGAACGGGTCCAAGTGTTTCGACTTATATCCGTGACTATTTATTGGCGAATGGCGGTAAGCAGACAGCAGAATCAACTTGGTGTCCATCAGGCAAGCCAGAAACTCAGCCAGATCCTAAAGATCCTACTAAAACGATTGAAGTACCTGGAACTTGTGATGGTGGATTCCGACCATATGGCAGTGCATTCGAAGGCACTTTCTTGACCTATAACTTGAACTTGGGTTGGTCATATAACACGTTAAACCGACCAATCTTCCCAACTTCAGGTATGTCACATCGTGTTGGGCTTGAAATCGGCTTACCAGGTAGTGATGTTGATTATCAAAAAATGACTTATGATGCGCAAGCATTCAAGTCACTCTGGGGCGGCTTTGTACTTCGTGGTTATGGTAAGTTGGGTTATGGTAATGATTTACCATTCTATAAGAACTTCTATGCGGGTGGTTATGGTTCAGTCCGTGGTTATGACAACAGTTCTTTAGGTCCAAAATATCCAAGTGTAATTTTCCAAGAAACTAAACAAAATGACCTTGATCCAGAAGAAGTGGGCGGTAATGCTTTAGTTCAATTCGGTACAGAATTAGCACTTCCTTTACCATTTAAGGGTGATTGGACTCGTCAAGTACGTCCAGTGCTGTTTGCTGAGGGTGCTCAAGTGTTTGATACCCAGTGTGATGTGCCAAAAGGTAATGTCACAATTGATGGTAAGGAAGTTGATATTAAGCAATATTGTAAAGATAACAATAAGTTAGATTTTGGCAATATGCGCTATAGTGTTGGTGTCGGCTTCACATGGATTACCATGATTGGTCCATTATCACTCAGTTATGCATTCCCGCTGAATGATAAAAAAGGCGATGATACTAAATCTATCCAATTCGAAATCGGTCGTACTTTCTAAGTACGACCTTGTTTAGTGCTGTAAAATATATAAAGGATGTCATAATGAAAACATTAACAATGCTCGTGTTAGGTTTGGGATTCACGGTTTCTGCATCTGTAAATGCTGCAGGACTTGGCGTAGTTGATTTAGCGAAAGTTGTTGAAAGTAGCACTTATCTAAAACAACAAAATGCGAGCCTAACTCAGTCTGTTAAACCAACTTCGACTCGACTGGAGCAATTGGGTAAAGAGTTAGAATCTTTACAACAGAAAGCACAGACTGATGGTCAAAAAATGAATCAAGCTGATATTCAAAAACTGACTGCTCAATATCAGTCAAAGTTAAGTGAATTCAACTCAACTCAACAAGGTTTACAAACTAAAGTTCAGTCAAGTTTACAGGCGATGAATACAACTTTTGAGTCACGTGTGAAGCAAGCTGCTGAACAATTGCGTAAAGAAAGTAACTTAGACTTTATTTTGAATAAAAATTCTACGATTGCCTCTGACGCTCAATATGATTTAACTGATAAAATGATTCAAAAGGTTAACGCAATTAAATAATCAATGAATAGACGTACTTATCGTTTAGAAGAAATTGCTCACCTTGTCAAAGGTGAGCATTTCGGTGACAAAGATTTCCAAATTTCTTATTTGGCTAGCTTAGAACACGCAGAAAAACAGCATATTTGCTTTGTAAATGGTGAAAAATATTTAGCACAAGCAGAAGCGAGTCGGGCTGGCGTATATATTGTGACAGCATCACTTAAACAACAGCTTGCAAGCAAAAAAAATTTTATCGTTGTTGATAATCCTTATTTGGCATTTGCCACACTTACACATTTATTTGAAAAAAAGATAACCCTATGCGGTATCGAGAGTACTGCACGAATCCATCCTTCTGCAATTATTGCTGATGATGCTTATGTAGGCCATTATGTTGTCATCGGTGAAAACTGCGTCGTGGGCAACAACACGATTATCCAAGCACATGCATTTCTTGATGATGATGTCGAAATCGGTAAAGATTGCTTTATTGATGCGCATGTCACCATAACAGGTGCAGCAAAATTAAAAGATCGTGTTCGTATTCACGCCAATACGGTGATTGGTACTGAAGGTTTTGGTTTTGCACCTTATCAAGGCAAGTGGCATCGTATCGCTCAACTTGGTTCAGTTCGTATTGGCAATGATGTCCGTATCGGTTCAAATTGTAGTATTGATCGCGGTGCACTTGATGACACAATTTTAGAAGATGGTGTCATTATTGATAATCTTGTGCAAATTGCTCACAATGTTCAGATTGGCGAGAACACCGCTATTGCTGCCAATTGTGGAATTGCAGGAAGCGCGAAAATTGGCAAAAACTGTATCATGGGTGGTGCATCAGGCGTGGTTGGACACCTTGAAATCACAGATAACGTGACACTTACAGCAATGTCAATGGTCACAAAAAATATTTCTGAAGCTGGCACGTATTCTTCTGGCATGGGACTTTTTGAAAATAGTCACTGGAAAAAGACGATTGTGCGCTTAAGACAATTAGCAGATGTGCCATTGACCCAAATCGCCAAAAGGCTTGATCATATGCAAGCTCAATTAGAGTCCCTTGAATCAACCCTTAAGTTACGTAAATAATTTATTATGACTGAGTCTACATTACCAGCATTCACAATGCCTGAATTACCTATGGATATTCTTACCATTCGTGAATATTTACCACATCGTTATCCTTTTTTACTCGTTGATCGTGTTACTGAAGTAACTGAGAATAGCATTGTCGGTTATAAAAACGTCTCGATTAACGAAGAGTTTTTGCAAGGGCATTTCCCAACTTACCCAATTATGCCGGGCGTATTGATTATTGAAGCTTTGGCACAAGTCTCTGGTATATTAGGTTTTGTACTTACAAATCAAAAGCCAAAAGCAGGTTCATTGTTCCTGTTTGCGGGTGCTGAAAAAATCAGGTTTAAAAAACAAGTTGTTGCAGGTGACCAGCTTATCTTAAAATCTGAACTTGTGATGCAAAAACGTGGCATTTACAAGTACAATTGTACCGCTAGTGTCGATGGTAAGGTTGCCGCGACAGCAGAGATTATTATTTCCCACCAGAAAATTGAGCAGACATGAGTAGTCAAAATTTAATACATCCTACAGCAATTATTGACCCGTCTGCAGAAATCGCATCTGATGTACAAATTGGTCCGTATTGTATTGTAGGTCCAAATGTAAGTATTGACTCTGGTACAAAATTACATTCACATGTTGTTATTGGTGGTTTTACCCGAATTGGCAAAAATAATGATATTTTCCAGTTCTCAAGTATTGGGGAAATTTGCCAAGATTTAAAATATCAAGGTGAAGAAACTTGGTTAGAAATTGGTGATGATAATAAGATTCGTGAACACTGTACTCTACATCGAGGAACAGCTCAGGATCATGGTGTCACTAAGATTGGTAGTCACAACCTATTAATGGTGAATACACATATTGCACATGACTGTGTAATTGGGAACCATAATATTTTTGCTAATAATGTGGGTGTCGCTGGGCATGTGCATGTTGGTGATCATGTGATTGTCGGTGGTAATGCAGGCATTCATCAATTCTGTAAGATTGATTCTTACAGTATGATTGGTGGGGCCGCTTTAATTCTTAAAGATGTTCCCGCTTATGTGATGGCGTCTGGAAATCCAGCGCGTGCATACGGTATGAATATTGAAGGCATGCGTCGTAAGGGCTGGTCTAGAGATACTATTCAGGGTCTAAGAGAAGCCTATAAGCTGATCTATAAATCTGGTCTTACTACCGAACAGGCAATTGAACAGATTCGTAGTGAAATTTTAGTGAAAACGCCAGAAGCGCAATTGTTTATTGATTCTTTAGAACAATCAACTCGCGGGATTGTGCGTTAATTGCTTGATTGAAAAAAAAAGACACTCATGTGTCTTTTTTTATGCCTAATTTTCCTGTTCCACAAATTGTTGTCGATACTGTTTCGGCGAATGCTCAAAAGTACGCTTAAAAGCCTGACTAAATGCAGTTTCTGATGAGTAACCCACTTTATTGGCAATTTGCTGTACAGAATAATTACTTTTACGTAAATATTGGCTTGCTAAACGCATACGGTGTTGTTGTAAATAGGCAAGCGGGGATTCTCCGATTACTTCGTGGAATAAACTTGCGAATTTTGAGCGTGACATGCAGCATTGTTCTGCCAATGATTCAACCGTCCAAGCATCTTCAGGATGATTGTGAATTGCGGCCAAACTGTTGCTGAGTTCTGGATGGTTTAAAGCACTAAGCCAGCCATGTTGGCTAGAAATTTGCTGAATATGGTCTCGAATGCATTTGATCAATAAGATATTGACCAAATGATCGATAATAATATCGCGTCCTGCTTGAATATTCTGGGTTTCAAGAGCCAGAAAATGTAATCCGATTTGTAACCATTCAGGTGCATTGGTATCGCCATGTTGGAGATGGATGATTGACGGTAAAGCCTGAATAAAAGGACGAGCCATGATTGTATCAATCTGGCAGCGTACGGTCAGAATGAGATTTTTTTCTGATGAATGAGTACCGAATTCGATGGCATCTTCTTTGTGACCATCGAACAGTTTTGAAATATCAACGGCATCGACTAGCTTAGTAATGGCATTATCTGCACCTGTATGCGCCTTTCCTGATGGAATTACTATAATTTCACCCGCATGTGCAGTTAAACTATTCTGCGCGTCAATTTGAATAAAAACAGAACCCACCAAAACAATATGAACGATTAAAGCGGTTTGATCCTGGCAGATAAAACTCCATTCTCCTTGAGTTTTCAAATAGATATATTCAGTGTGATTTAAATGAATATCAGCAAATATTTTACTTAAAGCATCCATATGATTTTTTAATGACGTATTCATTTAAATTATAGAGAGCTCCGCTAATAACTCAATATGTGTTTATAGGACAAAAACAGGGAGGATGATGCCAAAGACTTTGACATAGCTTTTTTGGACGCTTGCAACTGTCATGAATTCGATAATTCCTCAAAATATACTTATATATACAAAGACATGGATTCGATGATGAATGCGCCAGTAAATGTTGAGCAAGAACTTACGCCAGTAAGCATTCCAAAGTCAAAAACTCAGTTGGATCGTAAACGTTATTTATGGGCCATTAGCCCGGCTTTACCTGCAATCGGGATAGGTATTTTAGCAGGTTATCAATTTGCACCACGTCCATTGAAGAAAATCTTTGCTTTAGGCGGACCAATTGTTTTACATATCGTCATTCCGACGATTGATACTATTATTGGAAAAGACGCCAATAATCCAACAGATGAAGATATTAAACTGTTAGAAAAAGACCCTTATTACTCTCGCTTGGTGAAAAGCTTTATTCCCTTGCAGTATGCAGCTAATGTATATGCATGTTATTTAACTAGCCGTAAAGAAACATCGTTCATTGATAAGATTTTTTTAGGGATATCAATGGGTGCAATCAACGGAATTGCGATTAATACAGCACATGAACTCAGTCATAAACATGATCGTATTGATCATATTCTGTCGCATTTAGCGCTTGTGCCAACAGGCTATAACCATTTCCGAATTGAACATCCTTATGGCCACCATAAACGTGCTGCTACACCTGAAGATCCTGCATCTTCACAAATGGGTGAAACATTCTATGAGTTTTGGCCACGTACAGTGATTGGTTCTTTTAAATCTGCAATTGAGATTGAAACCAATCGTCTAAAACGTAAAGGTAAAGAATTTTGGTCAACTGAGAATGAACTATTACAAGGCTGGGGAATGAGTGCAGCTTTTCATGGGTCAATGGTGGGTTTGTTTGGTAAGGGTGTTATTCCTTATTTAGCGACTCAAGCGTTCTATGGCATTAGTTTGTTTGAAATTATTAACTATATCGAGCACTACGGTTTAAAACGCCAAAAAGATAAGAATGGTAAGTATGAACGTACCATGCCAGAACATAGCTGGAACAATAATAATATTGTGACCAACTTATTCTTGTATCAATTGCAACGTCACTCAGATCATCATGCTTATCCAACACGTCCGTTCCAAGCATTACGTCATTTTGATGAAGCACCTGAATTACCAAGTGGTTATGCAAGTATGTTATTGCCTGCTTTAATTCCCCCACTATGGTCAAAAATGATGGATAAGCGTGTATTTGATCACTACAAAGGTGATTTGAATAAAGCCAATATTTTCCCAAAACGTCGTGCAAAACTGTTTAAGAAATTTGGTGTGGTTGATCAGTCTCTCATTGAAGTTTCTACAGAGACAGCAACTACAGCATAATCTAAACTGCTTTCCCAAAGCAGGGCACTGATGAGCAATCGTCAGTGCCTTTTTATTTTCTTGTATAAAAAGCTTAACCAAGTACAGATTTTGAATATTCTTACTGTATATCTATGTATAACTTAAAAATAATCTTTTAATTGGTTTATGAGGCAAAGATGACAAAACATTATGATTATATTGCGATTGGTGGTGGTAGTGGTGGCATTGCATCAGTGAATCGTGCTGCGATGTATGGAAAAAAATGTGCCTTAATTGAAAAATCCGAAATAGGTGGGACTTGCGTTAATGTCGGTTGTGTCCCTAAAAAAGTGATGTGGTATGCCGCCCATGTCGCTGAATCGCTTCAGAAATATGGTCCTGATTATGGTTTTAATACTAAAGTCGAGTCATTTGATTGGCAGGTTTTAATCAAAAATCGGCAGGCCTATATTGATAGAATTCATCAATCTTATCAAAATAGCCTAAGTAAAAATCAAGTTGATCTTATTCAGGGGGCAGCTTATTTTATTGATAAAAATACCATTGAAGTTAATGGTGATCGCTTCACAGCAGATCATATCCTGATTGCAACAGGTACACAGCCTTCACTACCTAAGATAGATGGGGTGGAATATGGAGTAGATTCGAATGGTTTCTTTGAATTAAGTGCTTTACCAAAAACCGCCGCAGTGATTGGTTCAGGTTATATTGCGGTTGAGTTAGCGGGTGTGTTGAATGCTTTAGGTTCTCAGGTTGGATTATTTATTCGTAAGGATTTACCTGTAAGGCGTTTTGATTCTTTTTTAAGTGAAACCTTAGTTGAAGTGATGCAGACAGATGGGATTGCTGTGCATACGCAAGCTGTGCCTCAAAAAGTTACAAAAAATGCTGATGGTAGTGTTGTACTGCATTTGGAGAATGGTGAAAGCCACACGGTTGATTGTTTGATTTGGGCAACGGGTCGAGAGCCAAATACTGCGAATTTAAATCTGGAGAAAGCCAATGTCCAGCTCGACGAACGAGGCTATATTCAAGTCGATAAATTTCAGAATACATCCCAAATGGGCGTTTATGCGGTAGGTGATATTACTGGAAAAATGGAACTTACACCTGTCGCGGTGGCTGCTGGGCGCAGATTGTCCGAACGATTATTTAATCATAAACCAGAAGAGCATTTGGATTATGACAATATTCCAACCGTGGTGTTTAGCCATCCTCCAATCGGAACGGTGGGGATTACTGAGCAGGAAGCCATTGAGCAATATGGTCAGGAGGCGGTAAAAGTGTATAACTCATCATTTACCGCGATGTACAGTGCGATTACTCAACATCGTCAACCGACCAAAATGAAATTGGTCTGTGTAGGCGATAATGAAAAAATTGTTGGTATTCACGGCATCGGCTTCGGTATGGATGAGATTTTACAAGGCTTTGCCGTTGCTTTAAAAATGGGAGCAACCAAGAAAGACTTTGATAATACTGTTGCAATCCATCCAACTTCTGCGGAAGAATTTGTGACTATGCGATAAGTGCTGGTTTGGTAGTAAAAAGGACGTTATTGCAACGTCCTTTTTATTTTTCGAATTAATTTTTTACTTCAATTCGCTTGATGATTTACCGAGTTCACGACGCGCAATAATCAATTGCTGAATTTGCTGTGTCCCTTCAAAAATATCCAAGATTTTTGAATCACGTGCCCATTTTTCTAATAACTCATCCTCAGCATAACCAACACTTGCAGCAAGTTCGACACATTTCAGTGTGATCTCATTGCATACTCGACCCGCTTTTGCCTTAGCAATTGATGCTTCTTTAGAGTTTGGCTTTTTATTGTCCGCCATCCACGTGGCTTTGATTGTTAACAAGCGGGCCGCTTCCCATTCAGCTTCCATGCGGTAAATCTGTGCAGCAAGGTTTGATGTCTGTAAATATGGTGTTTTGTAGTCTGCATCAAGCTGATCTTTAAAGATTTCTTTGATACGCTCCAAAGAGGCTTTGGCACAACCGATCGCCATTGCTGCAACCAGTGGGCGGGTATTATCAAAAGTTTCCATCACGCCAGCAAAGCCTTTGGCAACATCGATTTCTGCATTACCCAATAAATTAGCAGCAGGAACGCGACAGTCGATAAAGCTAATCACGGCAGTATCTGAGGCTTTAATCCCCAGTTTATGCTCAAGTCGTTCAACTTTCATTCCTGCTGTGCCTTTTGGCACAACAAAAGATTTGATCGCAGCACGGCCTAGTTTTTTATCCAGAGTTGCCCAAACCACCACAGAGTCTGCACGCTCACCTGAAGTGACAAAGATTTTCTCACCGTTGAGGATGTATTCGTCGCCATCTTTGGTCGCAGTGGTACGAATTGCCGCAGAGTCAGAACCACAACCAGGCTCAGTAATTGCCATGGCTGCCCAAGTACCCTTGAAGCGTTCTAACTGCTCATCGTTGGCGACAGCGGCAATAGCAGAATTTCCAAGACCTTGGCGGGGCATACTCAATAATAGGCCTGTATCGCCATAGCACATTTCAATCACACCCAGTGCGGTTGACATATTGTTGCCATTCTTATTGCCAGATTCCGTTTCGCCTCGTTTGCCCACTGCTGCACCAGCATTAATACCTTCACCACCTTCATTCATACCATCAATTAATGATGCAAGCATGTCGAGTTCTTTAGGGTAGGCGTGTTCAGCTTTATCATATTTGCGTGAGATTGGGCGGAGCACATTCAATGCAACTTCATGTGCTTGATCGACCATCATTTTGAATTTTTTAGGACTTTGTAAGTTCATTGTATTCTCCAAGGATCGTCAATTAAGCATGTAAGCCTGAGTGTAAAACGGCAGTTGCACGTACATCACGGTACCAGCGCTCAACAGGATGTTCTTTGGTAAAGCCATGGCCACCTAAGATCTGTACACCATCTGTACCGATTTTCATTGATTTTTCTGCACAGAGTAAGCGGGCTAAATAAGCTTCACGGTGGAACGGTTTGCCGACTTCTGCCAAGCTTGCTGCATTGAGTACCAACATACGCATAGCATCGATTTCAATCGCCATATCGGCAATCATAAAGGCAACACTTTGACGATGAGAGATCGGTTCACCAAAGGCAGTACGTTCATTGGCATATTTGATACAGTACGTTTTAATTGCCTCACAGGTCCCAACAGCCATGGCACACCACATCAGATTGCCAAGATCAACAAATGCAGTGTAATCGAAGTCTGAGTCACCTAAACGTAAGGCAGGAGTCTGATTGAACTGCAGTGTTGCTGTTTCTGCTGCTTTTAATCCCATTGCAGGGTTGGCTTTAATGGAGATGCTTTCATTGGATTGCACCACGAATATATCAGGCTGACCATTAAACTCTGCACTCACAAGGAATACATCCGCAGTATCACCTAGAACCACCAAGGTTTTTTCACCTGTGATATAGAATTGTCCATTAGTTTCGGTTGCTGTGGTTTTTAACTGGAATGGATTGAAGGCAGGGGTAGCTTCTTGAAAGGCAAAGCTTGCAGTGACATCGGTATCTTCTGCAAACACAGGTAAATACATAGATTGGACTTGGGTTGAACCCCAACGCGTAATCGCGTTGATGACACTGAAACTGCTGAGTAGGCCGGCGGTTAAACTAAAATCTCCCTTGGCCAGACTTTCAGCAATCAGAATATTACTAACAATATTTTGTTCAGCCGCAACACCACCTAAAGCTTCTGGTAAAGCATAGTAATTCAAGCCTAAATCGACTAGGTGCTGCCATAATTGGTCTGGAAACTGAGCATGATGATCTGCATCATGCGCCAAAGCATATAAAACTTCTTCCGCAAATTGTGACATCGCGTCAACGGTCATTTGCTGTTCTTCAGTCAGACTGAGATCAAACAGATTTTTATTGACCTGATTTGGGAGGCGTTGTTTATCTATCGCTTGAGGCTTAAATGCTTTTTGTGTTTTTGTAAGTACCTTAAAGCCCGTTTTTGAACCTTGATATAATGATTTCTCTACAAATTTTCTTAATTTGAGTTGATCAAGTACTTCGCTTCCCGCGATTTTTGTGATCAAAGATAGCCCAAATCCTTGAGCTTTATTCATCATATTCGACATGGTTTTATCCTGGAGGATGGTTGTAAAATTATGCTGACATGCTCCAATGAAAAAAACTATGTCTTCTTTGACGTCGATAATTGATAAAGATAAAGGGTAGTTTTAGTAATTTTATTGTTTTATCTATCTGTTTTTTAATATTTTAAAAAAAACAATAAAAAATAGAATAAAAAAAAATTGACCAAAATGACAGAGGCTTAGCTTCGTTAGAATCGCTTTGTCATTCAGTCTTCTGAATCTGTAATTTATTTACCAACACGATTAATCTAAACCTTCCGTCAAAATCACCATATATTCGCCTGCAAGATCTCGGTGTTTTTTTGCTTCTTGGTAGGCATCACTGTGATACCAATTTTGAGCTTCCTGCATGCTGCTAAATTTAATGATGGCAACGCCGTCGCTTTCAATATTTTCCAAAGCAATCGACTGACCATAAAACACAATCGGCTCAGCTGAAAAACCTTGGCTGGCTTTGCGTGCTAAGGATGTATAGGTTTTCATCTCATCTTTATTTTTTAGTTCTTTACGAATCAAAATAATATATGCGCTCATTGGATTTCCTGATTGATAGGTACTAGATTTTGATTGGTTGATGGAGACGATCACGTATCCATCAACGCTGATCTATTAAATTGCACGAGCAACCAGTGTTAAAATATCATAGGTGGCAACCAATTCGTCACGCTGGTTTTTGACTTTGATATCCCATACCACCACGCCATGTGCAGGTTGTGATAAGTCTTTTTGTGGTTTTGGTGTTTTTTGCTTGCAGGTCAGTTCAACACGGATCGAATCACCAATTTTTACGGGCTCAACAAAACGTAAATTGTCCATGCCATAGTTGGCAACCACGGGGCCTTGTGCGGCATCGACAAATAATCCTGCTGCCGCTGATACGATAAAATAGCCATGCGCGACACGTTCACCAAAGAATGAATCTGCTGCTGCAATTTTGTCAGTATGTGCATAGAAATAATCACCACTTAAGCAGGCAAAATTGACAATATCTGCTTCGGTAACTGTACGACGCGCTGTCAGTAAACGCTCACCAATGACCAATTCATCAAAATCCTTTTTAAAAGGATGTACGCGGTCTTGCTGGATGTCAGAGCCTGCTGTCCATGAGTGGGTAATTTGAGTCAAACTATTTGGTGAACCTTGGATCGCAGTCCGTTGCATATAGTGTTTTACCGCTCTAATTCCTCCAAGCTCTTCACCACCACCAGCACGACCAGGACCGCCGTGCACCAAATGAGGCAGTGGCGAGCCATGACCTGTACTTTCTTTAGCAGACTCTTCATCCAGAATATGAACTCGACCATGCCAAGGTGCTATTTTCTGAATAATCTGCTCAATGTTTTCATGAGTATTTTTAACTACGGAGGCAACCAGACTACCTTCACCACGTGCCACTAGATCGGCAAGTTCATCAATGGATTGATATGGCATAAGCGTACACACTGGACCAAAGGCTTCGGTGGTGTGTACATGTGTGGCTTGCAAGGGTTGTTCACAGAGAAGAAGTGTTGGTGGAAAGAATGCGCCTTTTTCAGGGGTATCTGCATTAAATTTAAGATTTGTTGTACCACCAAAAACAATTTTTGCATCTTTAGCTAGTTCTGTAACTTTGTTTGCAACATCCAGCTTTTGTTTAGGGCTGGCTAGTGCTCCCATGGTGGTGTCTTGTTTCTGTGGATCGCCTACAATCACTTTTTCCAGTTTGGCAATCAGCTTTTGCTGTACTTGCTCAAGTTGTGCTTGTGGCACAAAAGCTCGGCGGATGGCAGTACATTTTTGTCCTGCTTTGGTGGTCATTTCTCGGAAAACTTCACGTACAAACAGATCAACCGTGGTTTCATCCGCTTCAGGGCTTAGGATGGCACTATTGACAGAATCAGCTTCCATACTAAAAGGAATTGAATATTTGTTGAGGTGTGGGTGGTTGCGTAGCTTTTGGCCTGTATAAGCTGACCCTGTGAAGGTTACACAATCTTGCGGGCCAAGATAATCAAAAAGATCATCAATTTGTCCGCAGATTAATTGTAGTGATCCTTTCGGTAGAAGTTGCGTATTTTCAATCGCTTTAACAACTGCTTGGGTGAGTTGAGCACCGTCAGTTGCAGGTTTAACAATACACGGCACGCCAGCCAATAGCGTCGGGGCAATTTTTTCTAACATCCCCCAAATGGGGAAGTTAAATGCATTGATATGAACTGCCACACCCGCTTTCGGGCTTAAAATATGTTTGGCACCAAAAGTGCCATTTTTTGAGAGTTGAATCCAACTGTCTTCCGTAATAATTTTTTCATCATTCAGCTCTCTGCGTACCAGACTTGAGTAGGCAAATAAGGTCTGAATTCCACCTTCAATATCAATCCAGGCATCTTTACGCGTTGCGCCTGTCGCATAGGCAAGCTGATAAAAATCTTCTTTATGCTCAAGTAAATGCTGTGCAATTTGCTTTAAAGCATTGGCACGTTGATGGAAGGTCCAGTTTGCCAGTGCTGTACCATTCTGTTTGGCATATTCAACAACCTGTTGCATGTCTATGCCATGACTGCTGACAGTATAGATCGGCTCATTGCTAATGGCGTGAACAACAGTACGTGCATCTTCATGGCTTGAATGCCACGTTCCATATACAAAAGATCCAAGCTGAACCACTTTTGATACAGGCTGTTGTTCTGCTGCTGATTTAGATGTTCCTTCTAATAGTGCTTGATCAAGCATGAGTAAACTCCATTTTTATCTGATACATCAATTTTTGAAATACTAAAAATATGATTCATAATTTCACGCTGATTAAGAAAAATGTCAACTTAAATTTATAAGAAAGAGATCATTTTAATTTTTATTTGTTAAATATATTTAATTAAAACAATTTCTTAATGCTAAATTTCAATCTTGTTATTATATGATACATAAAATATTGTTGACTTTATTTTTAATGTATCGAAAAATAGATTTAAGGCTAAGACCTAACGGAAATTGACACATGGAAAATAAGTATCAGAAATTTGAACACAATATTGCCAATGACATCACGATAGAAGCAAAAGATGAAATGCCAGATGCTTACCGTAAAACGTTGATTCGCCAAATTGGGCAACACGGTCATTCTGAAATTGTTGGCATGTTACCTGAGGGAAATTGGATTACGCGTGCACCGACTTTAAAGCGTAAAGCGGTTCTACTCGCAAAAGTTCAAGATGAAGCAGGGCATGGTCTTTACCTTTACAGTGCTGCAGAGACATTAGGTGCTGACCGTGATGAGATGATGGAAAAACTGATTGATGGAAAAATGAAATATTCATCAATTTTCAATTATCCGACGGTGACGTGGGCCGATGTTGCTGCGATTGGCTGGTTGGTCGATGGTGCAGCGATTGTGAATCAGGTGGCGTTGTGCCGTACCTCTTATGGCCCATATGCACGTGCCATGGTGCGTATCTGTAAAGAAGAAAGCTTTCATCAACGTCAAGGTTTTGAAGCCATGATGGTACTAGCCGCTGGAACACCTGAACAAAAACAAATGGCACAAGACGCTGTAAATCGTTTTTGGTGGCCAGCACTGATGATGTTTGGGCCGAGTGATGAACATTCTCCAAACAGTGCGCAAAGTATGGCTTGGAAAGTTAAGCGATTCAGTAACGATGATTTACGTCAAAAGTTTGTCGACAACACGGTTCCTCAAATTTTGCAGCTTGGTTTAGAAGTTCCAGATCCTGATTTGAAGTGGGATGAAGAAGCGGGACGTTATATCCACGGTGAAATCAACTGGCACGAATTTAATGAAGTGATTGCTGGTCGAGGGCCATGTAACCACGAGCGTATAGAAGCACGACGCAAAGCTTGGGAAAACGGTAAATGGGTTCGAGATGCAGCTGTTATCTACGCTAAAAAGCAACAAGCCCTAACGCAAGTCGCCTAAGCAAAATTTATGGACAAAATTGAGGACATCAAAATGGAAGATAAAAATAACTGGTCGCTTTACGAAGTATTTATCCGTAGCAAACAAGGTCTTAGTCATCGTCATGTCGGTAGTTTAAGAGCATCTGATGATGAAATTGCTTTGCAACATGCACGCGATGTGTACACCCGTCGTAATGAGGGAATCAGTATTTGGGTGGTTCGTTCTGAATTGATTAAGTCATCACAGCCAGATGAAAAAGCTGAGTTTTTCGAACCAGCGCTAGACAAAGTTTATCGTCATCCTACGTTCTATCATATTCCTGATGGCATCGAGCATATGTAAGGGAGTATGGAAATGAATAATCCTATTTTATCTAAGTTCTTATTACATATTGGCGATAGCCAGTTGGTATTGGCACAACGTTTAGCGGAATGGTGTGGTCATGCCCCAGAGCTTGAGATTGATATTGCCTTGGCGAATATTGGTCTGGATCTACTTGGGCAATCCAGAAACTTTTTAACTTTAGCTGGGCAATATGAAGCAGCACAGCGAGATGAAGATCAGTTGGCTTACTTCCGTTCAGAACGTGAATTTCTCAATTTATTGTTATGTGAACAGCCAAACGGTGATTTTGCTCAAACCATCGTACGCCAATGGCTAATGGATCATTATCACTTGTTATTAATGACGTCTTTAAGCAAAAGCGCCGTAGCTGAGATTGCCGCGTTGGCAATGAAATCATTGAAAGAAGTGAAATACCATATTCGCTTTTCAACCAGTTGGATGGAGCGTCTGAGTTTAAGTACAGCAGAAGCACATCAACGTGTACAGGTCGCATTAGATAGCTTGTGGCGTTTTAGTGCAGAGTTGTTTGAATTGACGGCTGAAGAATATGTACTGGTTGAGCAGGGTTTAATCAGTGACTTATCCAATGAAAAAGCACAATGGGACAAGACAATTGCTGAAGAATTAGAACGATTTGAGCTGACAGTTCCTGCAAATGGTGCTTATCGCCGTGGTGCCAAACAAGGTCTACATACGGAACATTTAGGATATTTGCTGGCTGAAATGCAAGCCATTCAACGCACTTATCCTGAAATGACTTGGTAAGACAAGGAGTTGAACCATGCAAATGATTCGTCATTGTATCGATCAGTGTTGGGATGTTCTGCAAACGGTGAGTGATCCTGAGATTCCTGCTTTATCTGTAGTGGATTTGGGCATGATTCGTGGGGTGGAACTGAATGATCAGCAAGAAATTATTGTTCGATTAACACCAACCTATAGCGGCTGTCCTGCAACGGATTTATTAAAAGTGCAGATTGTCGAGGCGTTGGCCACAGAAGACCTTATCCCTGCGAAGGTGATCGTTGATTTATCTGAAGCATGGACAACTGACTGGATGTCTGAAATAGGCAAGAAGAAGTTACAAGACTATGGTATCGCGCCACCAGAGGGTTTAGCTCATCAATGTGGGACACACGTTCATTTAAAAGATGGTGTGGTGTGTCCGCGGTGTAAAAGTCTAAATACCAAGCTGCTCACGGAGTTTAGTTCGACCGCGTGTAAGGCCTTGTACAAATGTCAGGACTGTCTTGAGCCCTTTGATTATTTTAAATGTATTTAAAGTGTTAGATAAGGAAATCAGCCATGAGCCAATTTATTCCCTTAAAAGTAAAAAGTATTACGCCTCAGACAGATCAGGCCATTTGTATTTCCTTTGATCTTGTATCTGAGCAACAACAACAATTTAAATTTCAGCCAGGTCAGCATTTAACGATTCGTCATTTAACTGAGGCTGGTGAGATTCGTCGTTGCTACTCAATCTGTAGTTATGCACCGAAAGAAGATATCAGTATCGCGGTGAAAAAGATGGATCAAGGTCAATTCTCAAATTGGGCCAATGATTTTTTAAAAGTTGGCGATGTTCTTGATGTGATGCCACCACAAGGCGTGTTTTTTCAGAAGGCTGCCAGAACAGGTGGGCAAGCTTATTTAGGTATTGCTGCGGGCAGCGGGATTACTCCAATTTTGTCGATTATTAAACAGATTTTGTTTGAGCAATCGACATCGAATTTTACCTTGCTCTATGGTAATCGTTCATGGAAACAAACCATGTTTGCTGAGCAAATTATGGATTTGAAAGATCAATTTAAAGAACGGTTTCAGTTGATCAATATTTTTTCCCGTGAATTCAATGACAGCGAGCTGCTGAATGGCCGTATCGATGAAAACAAGCTCAAGCAATTATTTGAGCATGAGGTGTTAGAAAGTAATTTTGACCATGTTTTTGCATGTGGTCCAGATGAAATGATGGACACAGTCGAAAGCCTGTTACCGACCTATGGTTTAAGCAAAGACAAGATTCATACTGAACGTTTTAATACCGGTCATGTCCGTAAACGGGCAGTCGATGCCGATGTAAATCGTAAGGAAGAACAAGTCAATATTGTACTGGATGGTCGTGAACTGATCGTGTCAGTGTCTCAAGACGATGAAAGCATTTTAGATGCTGCATTACGTGCAGGTGCAGATTTACCTTATGCATGTAAAGGCGGCGTGTGTGCGACCTGTCGCTGCAAGGTGCTCTCTGGTGATGTTGATATGTTCTTGAACTACAGTCTTGAAGATGATGAAGTCGAAAAAGGTTATGTGCTGAGCTGTCAAACCTTACCTAAAAGCTCAAATGTCCGTTTGAGCTTTGATGAATAGAGGTGGCTATGCAAGAGCTAATCAAAGCCGAAATAACAATTGATGGTGTGATGTTATTAACCCTCAATCGTGCTGAAAAACGGAATGCTTTAAATAATGCAACTTTGCAATATTTATGCGAATTGCTTGAACAGGCAGAACACAATGCCCGAGTCAAAGCCATTGTTCTAACAGGCAATCAATATTGTTTCGCAGCAGGTGCAGATCTTGCTGAGTTAGCAGAAATGGATACTGTAGCTTTACAACTCGATATCCGTCCAAAGCTATGGCAGAAGATCGATGCGTTCAGTAAACCAATTATTGCAGCTGTGAATGGCTATGCCTTGGGCGCGGGATTTGAACTGGTTTTACATACAGATATTGTACTGTGTGGTGAAAATGCAAAATTTGCATTGCCTGAAATTGGTTTGGGTATGTTACCGGGCGCTGGTGGCACACAGCGTTTGGCGCGTTTGGTTGGGCAACAATTGACTATGCGTTGGGCGATGACAGGGGAAATGATCTCCGCCAAACAAGCACAGCAGCATGGTATCTGTAGCGAAGTGGTACCAACAGCACTCACGGTGGAATATGCCATGCAACTGGCAAGCAAAATTGCCAAGCAAGCGCCCTTGGCGATTCGGGTAATTAAACAATCGATTAAAAGTATTCACGAAATTACATTAAGTCAGGGATTGAAATCCGAACGGCAAAACTTTGTCTGGTTGGCGGCAACTAAAGATCGGAATGAAGGCATTAATGCATTTTTTGAAAAAAGAAAACCAGTGTTTAGAGGTGAGTGATGGACTATAACAATATTATCGTGGAAGAAAAAAATGCTGTTGGTTATTTAACCTTTAATCGACCAAAAGCACTGAATAGTTTTAACGTGGATATGCACCGTGAAGTCGCTGAGGTCTTGAGCTTTTGGAGTAAAAACCAAGATATTCGTTGTGTGGTGATTAGTGGTGAAGGCCGTGGTTTCTGTGCAGGACAAGATCTAGGTGATCGCGTGGTTGATCCAAATGCCGCTGCCCCTGATTTAGGTTACTCGATTGAAACCTACTATAACCCGCTGATTAAAATGATTGTCAATATGCCCAAGCCTGTGATCTGTGCGGTAAATGGTGTTGCGGCAGGTGCAGGTGCAAATATCGCTTTGGCTTGTGATTTGGTTGTCGCAGCGAAATCTGCCAATTTTGTACAGGCATTTTGTCGTTTAGGTTTGGTTCCAGATTCAGGCGGAACATGGTTTCTGCCGCGTGCGGTAGGGCAAGCCCGTGCAATGGGGTTGGCTTTGTTAGGAGATAAACTTCCTGCGGAAACTGCAAAAGAATGGGGCATGATTTGGGATGTTGCCGAAGATGCAGAGCTGAAATCAAAAGTCACTGAACTGGCAGAACGTTTAGCCAAACAGCCGACCTTTGGCCTGTCACTGATTAAAAAAGCCATCCACCAATCCAGTAATAACAGCTTTGATGAACAGATGTTCTTGGAGCGAGATTTACAACGTATCGCAGGACGCTCAGAAGATTATCGTGAAGGGGTGCAAGCTTTCATGAATAAGCGTGAGCCTGATTTTCAGGGACGTTAAGCATGATGAATCTAGATTTGTCTCATGCCAAAATTGCCGTGATTGGCTCCGGAACAATGGGAATCGGTATTGCTCAGTTGGCGATGGTCAATGGTCATTCAACTGTTCTCTACGATCTCGATCGTGAAAAGACCAAACAGGCGATTGATGGATTGCATCAGACCTTCGCCAAGTTGACAGAAAAAGGCAAGCTAACACCTGAGCAGGCTCAGCAAGCACTCTCACGTTTGACTATTGCGGATCAAATTGAAGCATTGGCAGGTGTTGATTTGGTGATAGAGGCGGTGGTTGAAAAGCTGGAAGTGAAACAAGCTTTGTTTAAGCAGTTGGCGACGATTTGTAATGACCAAACTATTTTAGCCACCAATACCTCATCTATTTCAGTGACAGCAATTGCGTCTGCTGTTCCACACCCTGAACGTGTGGTTGGACTGCATTTTTTTAATCCTGCACCTGTGATGAAGCTGGTCGAAATTGTACAGGGTTTAAAAACAACGGAAGTTTTATGTCAGTCCTTAAGAAATCTAATGCTGGCTTGGAACAAAATTCCTGTGTTAACCAAGTCAACGCCAGGATTTATTGTCAATCGTATTGCCCGTCCGTTTTATGCTGAAGCATTTCGTGCCTTGCAAGAACAGGTCACAACCTATGATCTACTCGACTATGCCTTAAAGCAGTGCGGTGGTTTTGCGATGGGACCGTGCGAGTTAACCGATTTAATTGGGCATGATGTTAATTTCTCAGTCACACAGAGTGTTTATGAAGCCTTCTTTTATGAACCGCGTTATCGTCCAAGTCTGATTCAGAAAGAATTGGTTGATGCTGGTACATGGGGACGCAAATCAAAGCAAGGCTTTTATCGCTACGATGAAAAAAATCAGTATGCGATTTTTCAGCCTCAGCTTATTACTGCGTCTTCTTTTCATGCTGATGTTCAAGTCAAAGGTACATGGGCTCAATGTCCGTATTTATTAGAACGTATGGGCTTAAGCCATGCTTTAGCAAGTAGTGAAAATATCATCCAAATTGATGATGTTGATTTACGTCTAAGTCAGGGAGAATCTGCCAATATCGATTATCCAAATCGTAAAACGGTATTGATGGATTGGCATCATCATTTTGAACATGCTCAGGCGGTGGTTCTTAGCCATAACCATCTTTGCCAAGCGGATGATCTTGCAACTGTTGAGGATTTCTTTGCCCAATCCCAGATCAAGATACTTTGGATCAGCGATCATCCAGCACTGTTAACCTTACGTACTATTGTTCTGCTGATTAATGAAGCCTGTGAAGCAAGTCTGCATGGTGTTGCGAGTATGGAAGATATTGATAATGCCATGAAATATGGAGTGAACTATCCTAAAGGGCCGTATCAATGGATGATGCAATTGGGTGCTGAATACGTCTTGGCAACACTAAACAATTTATATGCCATCTATGGCGAAGAAAAATATCGTGCAAGTCTTTATCTCAAACAATATGTGGCGAAGCAGCAGCGTATTCGCGTTGAATATTCAAAAGATTTAAAAGCCTTTGCATAACTAGGAGTCAACATGGAAGACGTTTTAATTTGCGATTTTATTCGTACCCCAATTGGACGCTATGCAGGTGCTTTAAGTTCGGTGCGTACTGATGATCTTGCTGCATTACCCATTAAGTACTTAAAAGAAAAACATGCTGATTTACCTTGGCAAGAACTGGATGAAGTATTTTTGGGTTGTGCTAATCAGGCTGGTGAAGATAACCGTAATGTGGCACGCATGGCCACCTTATTGGCGGGTTTACCTGAGGCAGTTCCTGCAATGACGGTAAATCGTTTATGTGCATCGGGTTTAGATGCAGTCGGCTTGGCTGCACGTTCAATTAAATCGGGCGAGTCTCAATTTGTACTTGCAGGTGGCGTGGAGTCAATGAGTCGGGCACCTTTTGTTCAAGCAAAGCCCACCGAAGCATTTGGACGCAGTCCTGAAATATTCGATACCACCATTGGTTGGCGTTTCGTTAATAAAAAGATGAAAGCTGACTATGGCACAGACAGCATGCCCGAAACGGCTGAGAATGTGGCTGAAAAATTCAAGATTAGCCGACAAGATCAGGATGCGTTTGCGATTCGTAGTCAACAGAAAGTGGCAGCGGCGCAACAAAATGGTTTTTTTAGAGATGAAATTTTGCCCGTTGAACTGGTCGATCGTAAAAAGAACATCACCATTTTTAGTCAGGATGAGCATCCAAGAGCAGAGACGAGTCTAGACGGCTTGGCAAAACTCAAAGCGCCATTCCGTAAAGAGGGTGGTTCAGTCACTGCGGGAAATGCATCTGGTGTCAATGATGGTTCGGCCTGTGTTTTATTGACCAATCGCCAGTTTGCAGACACGCACGGATTAAAGCCTTTGGCACGTGTGCTCGCGATTGCAAGTGCAGGTGTTGAGCCAAAATATATGGGCATTGGACCTGTTCCAGCTGTTCAGAAACTTTTAAAACAAACAGGTCTTCGCTTAGATCAAATGGATGTGATTGAGCTAAATGAGGCATTTGCAGCCCAATCTTTAGCATGTATGCGTGAGTTAGGTCTCAAGGATGATGATGCGCGTGTCAATCCGAATGGTGGTGCGATTGCACTTGGACATCCCTTAGGTATGAGTGGGACTCGTTTGGTAATTACTGCGACTAGAGAATTAAAAAGACGTGGTGGGCAATATGCACTGTGCACCATGTGTGTTGGTGTTGGTCAAGGTGTGGCCCTTATTTTAGAAAATTTAAATTAATTTAGACGGTTCTCGTGAAATAACGATATAGGAGAGATGGCAGTGGATAGCCAAATTATAGAAAATGTAGAAAAAATCACGCTAGCGGAGTTGCGAGCACTTCAAACCAAACGGTTAAAAGAAACATTGACCTATGTCTATGCCAATAGCCCTGTGTATAAGAAAAAGTTCGATGATGCTGGTGTACATCCTGATGACTTTGTAACGCTGGATGACCTCGCAAAGTTTCCATTTACCACCAAACAGGATCTACGAGATAACTATCCATTTGGTATGTTTGCCGTACCGCAGGAACAGATTGTCCGTTTACACGCCTCATCTGGCACAACTGGGAAACCCACTGTCGTTGGTTATACCCAAAAAGATATTCATACTTGGTCGGATATCGTTGCGCGTTGCCTACGTATGGCAGGTTTGAGTGCCAAAGATATGATTCAGGTCGCCTATGGTTATGGTCTGTTTACTGGTGGTTTAGGCGCACATTATGGTGCTGAGCGTTTGGGTGCTACCGTAATTCCGATGTCTGGTGGGCAGACTGAAAAACAGGTGCAACTGATTCAGGACTTTAAACCGACTGCGATTATGGTCACACCATCGTATTGTGTCAGTATTATTGAAAAACTAGAGCAACAGTTGGGGAGTGCACGAAATACCTCTTTAAAAGTTGGTATTTTTGGTGCTGAACCTTGGTCAAAAGAGTTACGCCGTGAGATTGAAGACCGTTTAAATATCAAAGCACTGGATATCTATGGCTTATCGGAAATCATGGGGCCAGGGGTTGCGATGCAGTGTCTGGGCGAAGGTGAAGGACTGACCATTTGGGAAGACCATTTTTATCCTGAAATCATTAATCCTGAAACAGGTGAGGTGTGTAAGGATGGTGAATTAGGCGAACTGGTATTCACCACGATTACCAAAGAAGGTTTACCGATTATTCGTTACCGTACTCGCGATTTGACCCGTTTATTGGCAGGTCAGAACATGGCGATGCGTCGTATGGACAAGATTGTAGGGCGTAGTGACGACATGTTGATTATTCGCGGCGTCAATGTATTTCCGACCCAGATCGAAGAACAGATTTTGCAAGTACCTAGTTTGGTGCCGAATTATGAAATTCTGGTCGCAAAGAAAGGACATATGGATACTTTGCATATCCGTACCGAAATGTGCCATAACTGTGACAAGCAGGCACAGCAATTGGCTCAGCAGTTGATGCAGCGGATTAAAACCATGATTGGGATTTCAGTTACGGTGGAAGTGGTGAATGAATTGACCTTGCCACGTTCTGAGGGTAAAGCAAAACGCGTCATTGATATGCGTCAGATTGCTTAACATTATAATCATTCAGGGTATAGTATTCCCTATATCCTGAATCTAAATGCCAAGATAAAAGTATGAGTGTAAAGTTACAGCAAATTATTGATTCAATTATTCAGAATGAACCCTTAAGTGGTACCTCATTGATTTCGACTATTTTTGGCGATTCAGTATTGCATCGAGGTGGAAATATCAGTCTTGCCAGCTTGATTCAGTTAATGGAGTTGTTTGATTTTAATGATCGTGCTGTACGAACTTCTGTTTTTCGTTTGGTCAAAAATGACTGGCTTGGTTCAGATAAAATTGGCAGAACCAGTTTCTATCGCATTACTGATGCTAGTCGTTCCAAATACTTGCAAGCTGAGCAACGGATTTATAATGATCAGATGAAAGAGTGGGATCATTCTTGGGATCTGATTTTGATGTCGAGTCTGGATACAGACAATAAGGCGTTTTTAAAGAAAGAACTGGAATGGTTGGGTTTTGCCAATATTTCTACCAATCTCATGGCTTATCCAGGTTCAAATCGTTTACAACTGCAAAAGCTACTGGTTGACTTAAATATGAGTGAGCAGGTGGTGGTGTTTAAGGCTGAAACTTTACAACTGTTTAATAACTCTACCGAAACGATTGGTCGTATGTTAGAAACCAATTGGCCGATTGATGAGTTACGTCAACGCTACCTGCAGTTTTTGGATATGTTTAGAGAAATTGGCGTGATTTTGATGCAGGGCGACGAAAGCATTGAACCGATTCAAGCCTTCCAAATTCGAACCTTACTGATTCATTATTATCGTCGTATTTTACTGAAAGATCCTGCTTTGCCCTTAGAGCTATTATCCGCGGACTGGCCTGCGGTCAATGCCCGTACATTATCCATGAACATCTACAAAAAAGTTTTTGAAGCGGCAGATGACTATTTCTTATCGGTTGCGGCAACATCGGAAGGACCAATGCCGAATGCAACTGCGCCTTTCTGGCGTCGTTTTGGTGGCTTAACCCAAAGTAATGAGAGATTAAGTCATGCCTTGCTATAGCATTGATGGGGTAGTTCCTGTGGTTCACCCCAGTGCATTTGTTCATCCCACGGCAGTTTTAATTGGTGATGTGATTATTGACGCTGGAGTTTATATTGGTCCTTTTGCTTCATTGCGAGCGGATTTTGGCCGTATTCATATCAAAGCAAATGCCAATGTACAGGACAGTTGCATCATTCATGGCTTTCCGCAAAGTGTCACCCTTGTTGAAGAAATGGGACATATTGGCCATGCTGCGACTTTACATGGTTGCCGTATCGGTAAAAATGTGTTGATTGGTATGAATAGCGTCATTCTGGATTATGCTGAAATTGGTGAGAACACCATTATTGGCGCAAATAGTTTGGTCAAAAGCAAAGATCAAATTCCTACCAATGTACTGGCAATGGGAAGCCCTGCAAAAGTTGTGCGAGATTTAACAGAACAAGAAAGCGAATGGAAAATAAAGGGCACTCAAGAATATATCCACTTGGCGCAGCGTTGTTTAAACAGCATGATAGAAGTCCTGCCTTTGATTGAAGATTCACATGATCGTAAGACCTATCAGGATTTTCAGTCAGATCACCAAATCAAGCCAACAACAGCATAAATAGAACATTTGAGCCGATCAATTTTTTTGAACTTCCGCGATAACAAGACATCAAAAAGCAACAGTTTGTTTTTAAATATTAGTTGATGATGGAGTGTAAATTTTTCTACTTCTTGGTCAGAAAAATACAGGCAAGCACTTGCCAGTACATTTTTGAATATAAACCCTTCTAAAAATGAATGCTTTATTTAAGGAAATACAACGAGGTTAATGATGTCTATTTTAACAAAAGAAATCTGGGATCAAAAATTATTTCGTGGTACATGGCAATCTGCCAAAAACGGTTATCAAGTGGTTGAAGTTGCGACTGGTGAGTCCTTAGGGCAGATTGGATATGCAGATGCATCTGATGTGCTCGATGCAGCTCAGCAAGCCAAGATTGCACAAAAGCAATGGTGGGCACTGAGTTATCAAGAACGTCAGGTAGTTTTTGAGCGCGCAGTTCATATCCTAACGGAGCATCAGGCTGAAATCATTGAATGGCTGGTAAAAGAAAGTGGTTCGCTACAATTAAAAGCAGGGTTTGAGGTTAATATCTCGATACAGGTATTGAAACATTGTATCGGTTTGCCAGCGGCTGATCAGGGCACATTATTGCCAACTACGGCAGGTAAACTGAGTTTAGCCAAGCGAGTGCCTTTAGGTGTAGTTGGTGTGATTTCACCGTTTAATTTTCCATTGTATCTTGCGTTGCGTGCGGTTGCACCTGCCTTAGCCCTTGGAAATGCAGTGGTACTAAAACCTGATGAACGCACTGCAGTCTGTAGCGGTTATGCAATCGCCCGTATTTTTGAATTGGCTGGTTTACCACAAGGACTGCTACATGTACTGCCAGGTGGTGCTGAAGTGGGTGAAGCCCTGACCTTGGATAAGAATATTGCGAGTATTCAATTTACCGGTTCAACCCAAGTAGGTCGTATTGTCGGTGCCAATGCAGCCAAGACACTGAAAAAGGTTTCTTTGGAGCTTGGTGGTAAAAATTCGCTGATTATTCTGGACGATGCTGATATTGAGCTTGCAGCAGAGAATATCGCGTGGGGGGCTTTTTTGCATTCGGGTCAAATTTGTATGACTTCTGGAAAAATCCTGATTCAGGAGAAGATTTATCCTCAAGTCAAACAACGTGTGCTTGAGAAGGTCAAAAATTTTGTGGTGGGTAATCCTTTGCAAAATGATGTCACGATTGGCCCACTGATTAATGCCAAGCAATCGCAACGGGTTGAACAACTGGTTAAGGATGCAATTGCGCACGGTGCAAAACTTGAAGTTGGTGGACAAGCCAACGGTGTTTTCTTTGAACCAACGGTCTTAGCTGATGTAAAGCAAGACAATCCGATTTTTACAGAAGAAATCTTTGGTCCAGTGGCAGTCCTGATTCCTTTTAGCACGGATGAACAGGCAATTGAACTTGCAAATGAAGGCGATTATGGGCTTTCAGCGGGTATTATTACTGCTAATGTTGGTCGTGGTATGCAACTTGGACAACAATTAAACGTTGGTTTATTACATATCAATGATCAAACTGTGAATGATGAAACAGTGAATCCTTTTGGTGGCTTTGGTGCATCAGGTAATGCTACACGGATTGGTGGTCCTGCAAATGCGGATGAGTTTACCCAATGGCAATGGATGACCATTCAGGCGCAAGCACCACATTATCCATTCTAAGCAAGGTTGAAAATTCTTTCCGATATGTCCCTAAAACTTTAGGGACATATACTTCTAAATCACATTACGCAGTTCGTTGGCGGTGTTGCGTAGTAGCGGTAAAATCTGTTGCACTAAATAATCCTCTTGTACACGATTGGTCTGTGACATGCAGTTTAGAGCGGCAATCGCTTTTCCTTGAGCATTGATCACAGGCACGGCAATTGCGATGACACCGAGTTCATGTTCTTCTTTGGAGAGGCAATAATCTGCTTGTGAAATACCTTTTAGCACTTCAAAAAAATTGCTTTCATCCGTTATGGTAAAAGGGGTTAAACGTCTTAAACCGAAGGTTTTTACCCAGTCGTGTTGAGCAGCTTCAGATTGGGCAGCCAATAAGACTTTACCTGTTGACGTTGCGTGTGCAGGTAGGCGATTGCCTAAATGCATGCCATAAGGGCTCACCCTTAGATTATCTTGTTGAGGCAGATAACTACGAGCGATTGGCACGACCTCGTTATCATCTAAGACCACCAATGAAAAGGTTAATGACGTTTGTGCAGACAAAAGATTAAGGAAGGATTGGGCAACTTTAGGCAGATGTGCTGAACTTAAATAAGAACTCGAGAAACGTAACACACGATAGGTTAACCAATAATAATGTTCGTCTGTGTCTAAATAGCCTAAGTATTTTAGAGTTTTAAGATAGCGCCGTGCTGCTGTTCGGCTGATCCCAGTCCGTTCAGCCACTTGAGTGACATTTAAACGTTGTCGATCAACACCAAAAGCCTCCAGTAAAGCGAGGCCCTTTGCCAAACCCGCAATATAGTCTTCCTGACGAATCTGTTCTTGCGAATTGGGATGATCTAACACAGCTTCAACCTTAACCATGCTTCCATTCCTGTTATTGTGATGTTTTGTCCGCTATTCGGACAAATGAGATGATAAACGGTTGTTTTTAACTTGGCTATATCGTGTACAAAACTTAAAAGCAGTAAGTTAAATGACAGGAGATAACAAGGATGAAGTGATGGAAATTTTAACAACACAGGTCGCAATTATTGGTGCAGGTCCAGCTGGATTACTACTTGGGCAACTTTTATACAAAGCAGGTGTTGAGCATATTATTATTGAACAACGTAGTGGAGATTATGTCGCTTCGAGGATACGAGCTGGCATCTTGGAACAAGTCTCGGTTGATTTACTTAAACAGGCTGGTGTAGATCAACATCTAAACGAGAAAGGATTGCCGCATTCAGGCATTGAGATACTCAGCAATGGTCACAAGCATCGCGTCGATTTATCTGCATTGACTGGTGGAAAGCAGGTAACGGTCTATGGTCAAACAGAAGTAACTAAAGATTTGATGATGGCACGGGAGGCCGCGCAACTTAAATCATTTTATGAAGCACGAAATGTACAGGTCAGTGATTTTTATCAAACACCTAAAGTGCAATTTGAACATCAAGGTAAAACCATCCAGATCGAATGTGACTTTATTGCAGGTTGTGACGGCTATCATGGTATTTGTCGTGCAAGTATCCCAGAAGATAAGATTAAAACCTTTGAAAAAGTCTATCCATTTGGTTGGTTGGGTGTTTTAGCTGATGTACCACCTGTTGCCGATGAGTTGATTTACGTTCAGTCAGAACGCGGTTTTGCCCTATGCAGTATGCGTTCAGAAACACGTAGTCGATATTATTTACAAGTTCCTGTGACAGACCGAGTTGAAGACTGGTCTGATGAAAAGTTTTGGGAAGAGCTCAAATTGCGCTTAGACACCGAAAGCCGAGAAAAGTTGGTAACAGGTTCTTCAATCGAAAAAAGCATTGCTCCGCTACGCAGTTTTGTGACAGAACCCATGCGATTTGGAAAGCTATTCTTAGCGGGGGATGCAGCGCATATTGTTCCGCCTACAGGGGCAAAGGGTTTGAATCTTGCAGCTTCTGATATTGCATATTTATCCAGTGCATTGATTGAATATTATGTTGAAGGCTCAGATCAGGGCATTCAGGAATATTCAGAAAAATGTTTACAACGGGTCTGGAAGGCTGAACGTTTTTCTTGGTGGATGACACACTTATTGCATCGCTTTGAAACAGAAAGTGAGTTTGACCATAAAATTAAGCAGGCTGAGCTGAGTTATATTCTTGGCTCGCATGCAGGTCAGACGACCTTGGCAGAGAATTATGTAGGTTTACCTTATGAAATTAAAAACATGTCTGAAGAGGTGCATGTCTAAATTGGTTGTGTAAGGCAAATGAAAAAGGCCTGTCTAATTTCTTAGGCAAGCCTTTTTATGGTATTGCTAGCTTATTCAGCAAACTGTGGAATCATTTTCCGTACATTGGTTTTCGCTTCAATCACAGTCATAAAGGTATATGCGCCAATGAATTTACGGCTGATAAACATAAACTCTTTGGGTGGAACCGAGAAATAGCGGGAAGCCATAGATTGTCCTGCTTGTTGCATTACACGGCTATGTAATTGGCTTTTTTTCCAATCATAACGATCTTGATCATCCATAATCCCAACTGGCATATCTGGATTGTTGCTCGGACAGCTAAATGCTTCCGTCGCAATCAGGAATACATCAGCCATACCAGGTTTAATGCTTTCAGGCATACCATCAAAAAATTCATAGCCAGTCATGGCTTTAACCATTGCATTTTTGTCATGGTCATAACCTGCATGAATCAAATTACGAGCGACAGTTAGCAAATTGTTATCGAATTGGCGAATCGCACCAAAGTCGAGTAGCACAATTTTATCTTGAACATCGTCACCATTACCTAATCGAACGAGGTAATTACCAAAGTTCGGATCGGTCTGCATTTCGCCCCATTCAAACAATTCTCGCACAGCAATTTCTAAAGATGCTTCACCGAGTTGGTTTCGACGTTCTTGCGGCAGAGACAGCATCACTGGACTATTGACAGGTACGCCACGCTCAAAAGTCATGCAAAGTACTTTGTCAGCACAGAACTCATCAACAATTTGCGGTACAACATAACGAGGGTCATCTTTCAAACGTTCGGCAAAACGGCGCGTCGTCGCGGCTTCAATGCCATAATCGACTTCACGGTGCATCATTTCACGAACTTCATCAAACCACTGATCAAATTCGCGGGTTTGTGGCACCATGCGAGTCAGTTTTAACATATTCTTGAAAAGATTCATGTCTGAATCAATTGCTTCTGCAACACCTGGATATTGGATTTTAAGTACTAACTCTAAACCATCTGATTTGCGTGTTGCACGATGTACTTGGGCAAGTGAGGCTGTTCCAATTGGCTCATGATCAATCGTGAGGTCATTTAATTTGGCACCCAGTTGCTCTTGCAAATGTGTTTTGATTGCTGGCCAAGCCAATGCAACCGTTTGATTATTTAAGGTGTTTAAGGCTTGTGTGATTTCTTCAGGTAAAAAATGTTCACCGTATAAAGCCATCATTTGCCCAATCTTAACAATTGACCCTTTTAACTTACCAATTTCAGAAACTAAATAGTGTGCCTGTTCAGCCATGGCTTTTTTACGTTTTTTCTCTTTTTCTTCTTCGCTAGAGAATAGCGAAGTAGCACTTGCAGTCGCCCAACGTGTTCCAGCAAGTAAAGAAGCTTTTGCAATAGATAAGCGACGATCCACCGATGAGGTTTTTAGATTCTTAAGCTTATCGTTCTGATCTGACATGAAAGAAAAGTCCTATGCTGAAATCGGAGGGTTAAAAGCCGAAACTTGGATTGTAGCGGATATTACAGCTTTTGAACGTATTAAAATAGTTCAATCTCTTGAATTATCAGTCTAAATTTATGCAATAGGGGGATCTTCATAAAAATAGCCTAAGTAAAATTTTAATACTTACTATACATTTGTCCTAAATTTTAAATTGAATCTTAAGCGAAGATTTCCGCATCAGTGCGGCTCGATTGCTATGTATATGTTTCATTAACATCTGTTTTACTTGGCTATGATGAAAACCAACAGCATATGCCTTAACAATAATAATACTGGGGAGTGTAAAGAAAAAATACTTGGTATCGTCTAAAGTCGCATCCTTAAAGATACCTTCTTGAACGAGCAACATCCTGAGTAATTGCTTTTCAGCCAGTACAGTTGAAGATGATTCATCATCCCAATAATTTTGGCGCATTGCCATTAAATTATTATGCTTATAACTCATAATGAAATTGAGCCTGTGATCTAACCTTTAGCAAATATATGAGGTTGAGATAGCATTTATCAAGAATAGATTTATATCTAAAATAGCCTAAGTAAATTTAAACTTTTATCTAAAAATGCTACACTTATCACACGACCACCATTCAACAAAAATACTGAATTGTTATGACGCCTGCTTGTAAACTATTGGAAAAAAATAAAATACCATTCTCTATTCATGAATATGAACATGATGTTAATGCAAAAAGCTTTGGACTCGAAGCTGCAGAAAAATTGAACTTAAACGTCGAAGAGGTGTTTAAAACTTTGATGGTGACTGACGAAAAAAATTATTTCATCGCAATTTTACCTGTAAACCATCAACTTAATCTAAAAAAAGTGGCAATGGCTGTTGGATGTAAAAAACTACAAATGGCGAATCCGAAAGATGCCGAACGCTTAACTGGATATTTGGTTGGGGGAATTAGTCCATTGGGGCAGAAGAAACGTTTGAAGACAGTGATCGATTCAACGGCGACAACATTTGACAAAATTTATGTGAGTGGTGGAAAAAGGGGGTTAGATATTGGACTTAATCCACAGGAACTTGCAAAATTGCTTGGAGCGGGTTTCTTTGATGTTTTAGACTAATTAAATATATTTTAAAGACAATGTTTTTTATAAATTATTGTTATTTTTGATTTTTTAAAATCTACAAAAACAATTAGCAATTGAAAAATTATCATTTTATTTAATGAGAATTATTATTATCTTTTTGTATCTTTTTCATTCTTTTCTTCTAGTTAACATTATTTAATTCAAGTGTTTAAATACTATTTTTCAAGTTTCGTAATGGAATTGAAATTATAAATGATAATAATTATCATTAATCGCATCTTAATCATAGCCTCCCTTATGCTTAAGATGTGTTTCAGGCCTAAAACATTTCGAAAAACAAATTAACTCTCTTGAAAGAGGATACCGTCAGATGCAATCACTTGCCAATCGGTTGGCGATGCAACATTTCGTCAATGCATATACGCAAGAAACTGGCAAAGGTCACTTGCTAGATAAAAGTCAGCAAAGTCCACAACAACAAGCGTTTAGCCAAGGTTTGACGCTGTTATCAATCCCTATCCATTCTATTCAAGCACAATGTAATTTTCCTTTATCTTATGTCAGTCGAGTTGGGCGACATCGTTTAGAAAATCTTCCACAAATCATTATTCAGGGTCAAATCAAGACATTCAGTCCTGTTGCAATCGTCGGGCTCTTGCTTGAAGAACTGGTTTTTGAGTCTCCTATTTCCTTAGATGCAGCATCTTTGTTAGAAAAATGGATTCAGAGTCGTGATGCACTGCAACAGTTTTTAGTACAACGTGAAGATGATTTTGATGACTTGGTCAAAGCTGGGCAAAACTTTATTGAAACAGAGCAAGCACTAATCCTCGGTCACAGTATGCATCCAGCACCGAAAAGTAGAACAGGTTTTGTACATGAAGATTGGTTAAAGTTTTCACCTGAGCATAAAGGTAAGACGCAACTTCATTATTGGTTAGTGCATCAAGATTATATTTCCGAGGGCAGTGCAACAGATGAAGCTATTTCAAGTCAGCTCAAAACTGCGTTGCAATGGTATTTGTCAGAAAGCGATCTTAATTTATTAAAAACGCATGCGGAATATAAACTACTGCCTTTGCATCCATGGCAGGCACGCTATTTACAAAGCAAACCTTGGTTTGAGCGTTTAAAGCAAACAGGTCAATTGGTTGATTTAGGTTTGCGTGGCTGGCAATTTTCTCCGACGACTTCGATTCGAACACTTGCAAGTTTTAATGCACCGTGGATGGTTAAGCCGTCGCTTTCGGTGATGATTACCAATTCAATTCGTGTCAATTTAGCCAAAGAATGCCATCGTGGTGAATTAACCCATCGTTTATGGCATAGCGAATTTGGTCAGAATATTTTAAAGCAATGCCCAAGTTTAAAAGCGGTGAATGATCCAGCATGGATTGCTTTAAAAATTGATGATGAGGTGGTGAACGAAAGTATTTGTATTTTCCGAGATCAGCCATTCCTTCCTCAACAACAAGTAACCTGTATTGCATCTTTATGTCAGGATCATCCGAGTAAACCACTCAATCGTTTCAATGCTTTATTCGCAAAAATTGCAAAAACACATCACGAAACCGATTTCTCAGAAATCGCTTTAGATTGGTTTAATCGCTTCCTTGAAGTTAGTTTGCAACCTTTGATGTATGTATATCATCGTTACGGTATGGCTTTCGAATCACATCAGCAGAATGTGTTGTTGGAACTAGAGAACCATTTCCCAAAAACCTTATGGCTACGTGACAATCAAGGTTTCTATTATATTGAAGAGTTTGCGACTGAAATTCTAAAAGCACTGCCTGAGCTGAAAGAAAAGGCATTTGCTGTAGGCCCTAAAGATTTTGTGGATGAACGTTTTAGTTATTATTTCTTTGGCAATACCTTGTTTGGCGTTATCAATGCGATTGGCGCAACAGGTTATATCACTGAAGATGAATTACTGGAGCACCTAACAACTTTCTTACAAGAGCAGTTGCAGCAATATCCTGAAAGTACCTTATTACAAGGATTATTGTTTAATGCAACATTACCTTATAAAGGTAACTTGCTAACACGTTTACATGAATTAGATGAGCTCATCGCACCTGTCGAAAACCAATCTGTCTATGTAGAACTGCCAAATCCACTGCGTATTTCACAGAAGGATGTCAGTTATGCTTGATTTCATTGGTATTGGTTTAGGACCTTTTAACTTAAGTCTGGCGAGTCTTTTACAGAACAAAAGCTCACTTAACTATGCATTCTTTGAGCAAAAGGCTCAGTTTGACTGGCATGCGGGAATGCAGTTACCCAATACGGTATTGCAAGTTCCATTTATGGCAGATCTGGTCTCGATGGTTGACCCAACCAGCCCATTTAGTTTCTTGAATTATCTGCGACATCAGCAACGTTTATATAAGTTTTATTTTTTAGAACAACCGCATATTCCACGTTGCGAGTATAACCATTACTGCCAATGGGTTGCAGAACAGCTTGATTGTATCGAATACCAATCTCGTGTCTTGAAGATTGAGCCTCAAACAGTCGGTTTCAAAGTTCTTGTGGAATCGGAGGGTGTTCAGCAAAGTTATTTATGCCGTCATCTGGTCATCGGTAGTGGGAATGTACCTTACCTGCCTGAATGTTTGAGCAAAGTTCAGCAATTGCAACCACAAAAATGTCTGCATTCTGCGCAGTATATGACACATGTCGATACAGATTTACACGGCGACGTGGTCGTACTTGGCTCAGGACAATCCGCTGCTGAAGTCTTTATTGATCTGTTTGATGAGCAGCAGGATGTGGTTAACCATCAGTTCGACCTGCACTGGTTTACGCGTTCTCAAGGTTTTTTCCCAATGGAGTATGCACCATTAGGACTGGAGCATTTTAGCCCAGACTATGCACAGCACTTTTATGATTTACCGGTCGAGAAGAAAGAACAGCAATTGCAGCAGCAGGCATTGTTGTATAAGGGAATTAGTGCAAAAACTATTCGTGAAATCTATCAGAAACTTTATCACCGTAGCATTGCGGGTCAAAGTTTGCAGACACATTTACATAGCCAATGTGATTTGAAAGATGCAGAAGTATTAGACACACAAAAAATTCGACTACATTTCCAACATCGTGCTACGACACAGGCTTTCCACTTAGATTGTGATTTCATCGTTGCCGCAACAGGTTACTTTACACCTGACTTTGGTTTTATGCAGTTAATTAAACCTTATATTGAATTTGACCATAAACAACGTTGGCAAATCACTGAGGATTATCGAGTTGTGCATCATCTGAATGGCCATATTTTTGTTCAAAATCAGGAAATGCATAGCCATGGCGTAGGCACACCAGACCTAGGGCTTGGTGCTTATCGTGCAGCCACGATTATTAACCAGTTGCTTGGCGAGTCGCTTTATGAACTTGGTCAACAAGCACAGACTTTCCAGCATTTTGGACTTACCCAAAATCCCAAAATTCAAATGGCAGATGAACAAGTACTTTCAGCAGATGGTACTTCCGAAAAAGCTGTAAGCCAAAACCACTCTATTTTAAAGAAAACAGAACAAAGCACGATTACAGCACATACAGGTAGTCGTTGTGCAAATACACGTACACAAACTGTGTCTGTACATTCAACTTATGAGAAATTGATATGAACTTTGCAACTTTAAAAATTAATCAGCAGCAATGGCGTGCCGCTGGGCAGCGTCTCATAGAGATGGCGATTGCAGAGTTTCTATATGAAGAAATTATTGAAGTTAAAGCCTTATCAGCAGGACGTTATCAGTTAGATCTAGGCAATCGTCATTATGAATTCCAAGGACACCAATATTTACTTGGTCACTGGAATATTCAGGAAGGCTCAGTACGTGATGTAAGCAATGGCCAGCAGAGTGATCAGCCTGCTTGGAATTTGCATGAGTTTATTGTTGCAATGTCTGATAGCTCAGATGTAAAGCCATTTACCAAAGCGTATTTGATCAAGGAAATGAATAATACTTGGTTGGCAGAGGCACATTTGTTTAATGAAGCACGCTTACCAAGCCGCGCAGTTTTGACTGAACCACATTATAAAGTTGAAGGTATGTTACGTGGTCATCCTTGGTTGATCATGAGTAAAGGGCGCATGGGCTTTGGTTATGATGACTATTTAAGCGCTGCACCAGAATTATCACCTGAAGTTAAAGTCTTATGGTTGGCAGTACATCGTGATTTGGCTGAGTTCCGCAGCACACAGCAGTGGGATGCATGTGGTTTATACCAACATGAGTTTGATGCAAATGAGCTGCAACAATTCATCAATATTTTGAAAGAAAAAAACCTAGATCCGCAAAATTACTTTTTAATTCCTGTTCATGCTTGGCAATGGCATCAGTGGTTGGTTCCAACGTATGCCAATGAAATTGTAGACCAAAAAATTATTGAGTTAAACATTAGCCAAGATAGCTATGTGCCAATGCAATCTATCCGGACATTATGCAATACATCCAACCTACAACGTCATTACATTAAACTGCCAGTAAGTATCTTTAATACCGCTGTCTATCGTGGATTGCCGTCTAAGCGTAATCTTGCAGCTCCAGCAGTGACTGCATGGTTAAAGCAAATTCATCAGCAAGATCAAGACTTACAGAATACCGGTGTGATTTTCTTAGGTGAAATTGCGACATTGACGATTCATCAACCATGTTTTGACCAAATCGAAGGCGCACCTTACCAATTTAAAGAATTGTTTGGCTGCTTATGGCGTGAAAGTGTTGATCGCTATGTTGATCAATCTCAACAAGTGCTTTCTCAGGCAGCACTTTTGCATCGAGACATTTCAGGTCAATCGATCCTAAGTGTACTGATTCAAGCATCTGGTTTAAGTCCTTTGGCTTGGTTAGCACAATTTGCACAAGTCTGTTTGAGTCCGTTATTGCTTTGTCTGTATCGCTATGGTTTAGCTTTTTCACCACATGGCGAAAACACCATGTTAGTGCATGAAAATGGTGTGCCAAAAGCATTGGTATTAAAAGACTTCATTGATGACATCAATTTGGTTGATGAGGATTTCCCAGAGTTAGCTCAATTGCCGTCTGAAGGTGATTTGTTATTACGCCATGATGCTACTGATTTAAGTCATTTCATTTTTACAGGACTGTTCATGGTGCATTACCGTTATATCTGTAATGTATTTTTACAAGACTATCCTGAATATTCAGAACTTGATTTCTGGCAGACCATTTCCAACACCATTGTTGCATTTAATCAACAACATCCAGAGCTGGCTGAACGTGCTGAAAAATTTGCCATGTTACGCCCAACGTACACCAAAATTTGTTTGAACCGTGTTCGTTTATTTACCACCAGTTATAACGATGAAGCAGAGCGTCCAGTTCCTGTTTTCCTTGATCCAATTGCAAATCCAGTCAGTCCCGAAACATTGGCGATATGGTCAGCTCAGCAAGCTGAATCTAAAGCGGGTTAAGTCTTTTACTAAATTTATAAAGGTTCGATATGAAAACAATCTCTCAGCAATTACCAGATTACTTTGAATACCACGAAGATGGCACACAATACTACTTACGCCAAGTGCAATATCCACAAGATATTCCTTTGCTACATCAGTGGATGCATGAGCCGCACGTGATTCCGCAATGGCAGCTGAATAAATCTGAGCTGGATCTGCAGGTTTATTTCGACAAGATGCTAGCAGATGACCATCAACGTCTATTGATTGTGGGGGTAGATGGTAAAGATGTGGGCTATACCGAGATCTATGAAGGTAAACGTGATCGTTTAGGTCGTTATTACGATGGTGATGACAATGATCTAGGTTGGCATTTATTGTTTGGTGATAAGTCGGTGTTTGGTAAAGGCTTTTTACGCCCAACCATTCGTTTGCTCAGCTTCTATATTTTTGAACATTCACAAGCGAAAAAAATTGTGGGTGAGCCTGACCATACTGTTAAACCTTATGCCGCTGTGGTCGCAGAACTTTGCTATGAGACTCAACGTCTCATTCCTATGCCAGAAAAAACGGCAATGTTGTATTACTGCTTTAGAGAAACTTTCTATAACAAGTTTGGTGAATATTACCAAACCTCACAACAACAGCTAGCTGATCAGCCAGCCAAAATCCTGAGTGTTACATGAGCCTATCCATCAATGAGATGCATATCTTGGACATGCGCTTTGCAGCGCATGTCTCAGTGGCAGAATTTGAGCAATGGTTAATGCATATTCAACAATATTTCGAACAAAAAAGAAATTTTGTGCTGATTATGCAAACCGAACCGAACACTGAATTTCCCGAAGAATATCGGGTCATTCAGGGGAAATGGTACAAACAATATAAACAAGATTTTTATCAATATTGTTTAGGCCTTGCCCGAATTGCCCAAGATGAGGCAGATCGTATTCGATTAGACACGCCAGCTTTGCAAAAAGCTTGGCATGTTCCTTATTTTGTCAGTGTAGAAAAAGCCGATGCCGTGCAGTGGGCGATGCAGAGGTATTCATGAATCAACAAATAATACCAGACAAGAGTTTACCTATAAAAACAGTCTCTGCACTGAGTTTATCGGTGGTGGTCGTACTGTACCTTGCACATGCATTACCGCTGTACTTTTACAATGTTGCCTTACCTGCGATTTTGCGTCATCAAGGGGTCGATCTACGCTGGATTGGCATGTTGTCGCTGCTGTATATCCCATGGGCATTTAAGTTTTTTTGGGCACCCTTAATTGATCGTTTTTATTTTAAGGCACTTGGTAAACGTAAAACTTGGCTTTTATTCACCCAAATTGCATTGGTTCTGGGTGTCGTTGCCTTAGCTTTGACACAATTCGATTATGGTTTAAGTGTATTTGTCATAGTCGGTTTGTGGATTTCAACCTTTGCCGCAACCCAAGATATTGCGATTGATGGTTATACCGTTGAAACCTTTTCTGAATCTGAATACCGATTAGGCAGTATGGCGCAAAGTATTGGCGTGGCACTGGGCAGTATGATTGGTGGTGCTGCAACTTTGTGGCTTTATCAATTGTATGGTTGGCAAACAGCGCTGATTTGTTTAGCTGCAATGACAGCACTGACCATGCTTGCAGTGTTTCAAATTAAAGAAAAAACCAATACTGAAAAAATTGCCAAGCAAGCGCCGAGTCTGATCCGAGCCTTTAAGCGTCCTGAGATGTTATGGGCTTTGGCTTTGATTGTCTGTTATCGCGTAGTTGAAGCACCCGCAATGGCCATGCTCAATCCGATGTTGATTGATCAAAAATGGTCATTGGCAGAGATTGGTGTACTGATGTCTGTGATTGGCGCGGGCATTGGTTTATTGGCGGCAGTGACAGCTGCGTTCTTACTAAAAAAAATAGCAGCAACACAATTACTGATTTGGGCTGGTTGGGCACGCAGTTTGGTGTATGCCTTACTGGGCATCGCGGTCTTACTCAGCTGGTTTAATCAGTGGCACATGTTATTGGGGCTATTTGTTGTAGTTATTTTGGCGATTCGTTATATCGCGATGACTGCTTTATATGCGCACTTCATGCATACCAGCTCTAAGGAGCAAGCTGGAACAGACTTCACTATTTTGGTCTGTTTTGAACTCCTGGTTTATTTCATTGGCGGTGCAATGTCTGGTTTCTTGGCCAAAGCATTTGGTTATGGAAATTTCTATCTCATTCTCGCAGCAGCATCTGTGTTGAGCGTCTTGCTCAGCCAAGTGTTAATCCACAAAGCAAAACAAACGGAACAACTCACCTAGGGGTAATTTATGAAAGTACGTTCACTTTCGACATCATTAACGCTGTTAAGCTTAGCAATCAGTACTCAGCTATATGCTCAAACAGTTGAAACAGATGCATCTGTTCAAACGACTGCTGCTGTAACAAGTCAGAAACCAACCCAACTTGCACCTATTGTAGTGACAGCATCGCGTTCAGCACAAAGTATTGCTGAAATTGCAGGTACGGTGTATCGCATTGAACAAGAAGATATTGCAAAACAAGCCGCTGCGGGTAAAAGTACAGCAGATATTTTAGGTTTACTCGTTCCATCGCTAACACCAAGTTCTGGTACAACCAGTAACTATGGAATGACCATGCGTGGCCGTACAGTCCAATATATGATTGATGGCGTACCACAAACGGGTTCACGTGATAGTTCTCGTCAATTAAATAGTATTAGCCCAGATATGATTGAGCGTGTTGAAGTTGTGTCTGGAGCTAGTAGTATTTATGGCTCTGGTGCAACAGGCGGGATCATCAATATCATTACTAAAAAAGGGTCGACTGAGGGTGTTCATTTTGAATCAAAACTTGGTGTAACGTCAGGCGATAACTTTAAAAATGATGCTTTGGCTTATGAAGCATATCAATCTGCTGCATTTAAACAAGGCGATTGGAATGGTTTCTTAGGAGCAAGCTACACCAAACGCGGTGAGATTCAAGACAGCCACGGTGACCGAATTGGGCCTGAAGTTGCACAAACGGATCGTCAAGATACGGAAACTATCGATGTTAATGGTCGTTTAGGTTGGCAGTTTGCTGACAAGCAAAGTATTAGTGTTGGTGCGCAATATTATAATGATGAACAAGACAGTGACTATGGTGCAGATTACGGTCCAGGCTTAGCTGTTTTATTGGTTAAAGGTGCAAAACCAAGCCAGAAAGCAGTTAAAGGTTTGGAACTTAATACTCAGCCAAGAACGAAACGTGCAGCTGTAAATGCACAATATGAAAACCAAGATTTTCTTGGTCAGACTTTAAATGCAGAAGCATACTATCGTACAGAAAAAGGTCGGTTTTATCCGAGTGCAAATGCTTTAGCACATACATCCATTCGAGGTGGAGGAACATATATCGTCACCCAGTCTGAAACAGATATTGACGTATTTGGTGCACGATTAGCTTTACAAAGCAAATTAAACCTTGCAGAACGGGCTTTAAATTTAACTTATGGCGTAGATTATGATAAAGAAAAAGGTAAGCAAACAGCGCAACTTTATGATCTAAATACTTTTATGAGTAGTAATGGTCTGAAGTTCAAGCCTTTAAAAAATTATGCTTTTGGTCCTGATGTTGATACGGAGAAGTTAGGTTTCTTCTTGCAGAGCCAATTTGAAGTCACTGATCGTTTAAACCTTCAAGCAGGCGTTCGACATGAGCGTATTGATAGCCAAGTACAGGACTCTGTTCCTTATTCAGAAGCGATGGTTGCAGACCTTGTCTCAGGATATAGTCCTAAAACTTTAAATGGTGGTTCGGTCAAGCATGATGCTACTTTATTTAACTTAGGTGCTGTTTATCATTTAACAGATGCTCAACAAGTCTTTGCTAATTTCTCTCAAGGAGCAAACTTACCTGACGTACAACGTATGTTGCGAGATGTACCTGCAAACTTTGTTGTAAGCAATCAAACGATTGATCCAATTAAAGTGAATAGCTTTGAGTTAGGGTGGCGCTTGCAAGATAATGCTTTAACTACGGGGCTTACTGCGTTCTATAACAAGTCGGATAAATCTTTGAAATTTGGCCCACCGAACTTTGCAATTGAAGTCATTGATACCGATGAACGTGTTTATGGTCTAGAAGGTAATGTGAAGTATGCTGTTACCGATACATGGAATATCGGTGGTACTTTGGCTTATACACGTGGCCAATTTAAAAATACAAATGGAAAATGGCAAGAGTTAGATGCGATTCGTGTAGCACCGTTAAAAGGTACTGTATATTCAGATTGGCAATTTAATGATGGTCTAGGTTTACGCGTTCAAACTCTTGCTATTGGTGGTACAGATAAAGCGCGTAAAGATGCAATTGAGTATGGAAGCCGTCCACCAGCAGAAATTAAAGGTTTTGCAGTGATGGATGTAATTGCTAATGCAAAAGCAGGGCCAGGTACATTAGGGTTTGGTGTATATAACGTTTGGAATACAGATTATAAGTCTGTATACAGCCAAGCAGTTTCGACCGTGTATGGCGATATTTCTAGCTTGCCTGCACAAGGCCGTACTTATGGTTTGAGCTATACCCTCAAATACTAATCTAATCAAAAAGGCATCTGTTTAGATGCCTTTTCTTTTGATGAATTTCATGATGAACAATAATTTAAAGTTTTTAGCACTTGCTGCTTTGATCAATGGAACTTGTTTTTCCATGATTCTCCCTTTACTTGCCCCATTGACACGACAATTACATTTATCTGAATTCCAAGGTGGTGTGATTGTTTCAGCAGGGGCAATCTGTATGGCGATTGCATCGATCTGGATTGCGAAAAGGAAAAGTCAGCTATCTCCTAAGCAACTTGTTAATTATGGCTTTTGGGGAATGACCTTTACTTGGGCTATTTTCACTTTGATTCTGTATTTTGGAACACAAGCGATTTTACCCACGTTATTGATTTTTATCTTACTGGTATTGAGTCGTGCTTCTACAGGCATTTTTATGGCTTTGCCACAAATTGGTCTGCAAAGCTATGTAATGACACATGCGAGTGAAGCTGCTGATCGTAGCAAGCAAATGGCGATGTTTGGTGCGATGAATAGTTTTGGGATGATTATAGGACCGTTTGCAACCTCAGTTTTATTGTTTGGTGGTTTGCTTTTCCCGATGTGGATTGCTGTGGTTTTACTTGGCTTAGTCAGTATTGCACTCGGCATCCTATTTAGTAAAAATCAACAAGCTCAAACGGAGTCATTTAATCACCAACAAGATAAAGATGATACACCAGCGCATGAATCGATTCTCAAACAAAGTTTTATTTGGCTGGTTTTAGGTTTTGTCACTTATGTTGCAATTGTGACTTTAAACATGACGGCAGGTTTTTATATTCAGGATAAGTTTTATCTCAGTAGCCAACAGAGTGCAGTTTATTTTTCTCAATGCATGTTGGTTGTCGGGGTCTGTTTGGTGCTAACCCAGCTTTTAATCGTGAAAGTGTTTAAACTCAAATTAAATAGTTTGGTGATTATTGGTTTGGTCACCATGTGTTTTGGTCTATTACTTTCACTCTACGCACCTACAATCATTGTATTTCAGGCCAGTTATATTTTTTATGGTATTTCTGTGGCGTGCTTATTACCTGCATTTACTACAGGCGCTGCCCAAGCGGTATCTCAGCAATCACAGGTTAAAATGGCAAGTTTTTGTACGGCGACACAGGCATTAGGTTTAATTGTTGGCCCCTTACTCAGTACATTTTTGTACCGTTTTAATACCCATTTCCCATTCTATTTATTACTGTTCTTAATCCTATCGATTGGCCTTTATTTTAGTTGGATGTTGATTCGAAAAGAAGCTGAAACTGCATTGCTACTTGATGAATAAAAGGGATTTTGGTTAAAAACAACTCATCTTTTTCCTCATAATGCAAGTATTCCGATTGTTTCAGTCATATATTGCTGTGACAAGTCGCCTTTATGCTTATTTTTTAACCAAATTTATTTCATTTATTGACGTTTTAGATTTTAAAGGGATTTTTTATGTACCCTATAAAACGTCATAACAAGATAGATAAAGGAGTAAAGATGCTTATTTTTCATGATTATCCTGTTCAAGGCGCACTTTTTGACATGGATGGAACAATGTTTGATACCGAGCGCCTGCGCTTCCAGACATTGAAACAGGCATCAAAAGAGCTGATTGGACAGGAATTTTCAGATGAATATTTGATGCAGTGTCTCGGTTTAAGTGCCAAAGCATCGGAGCAGCTGGCACAAAAGTTTTATGGTACAGATGTTCCTTATGCCGCCATTCGCAAACGTGCGGATGGAGTGGAATTGGAGTCTGTACGTAAAAATGGTGTACCGATTAAAAAAGGGTTGGTTCAAGTTCTGGAACGCTTAAGAAAATCAGGTTTAAAAATGGCAGTTGCGACCTCCAGTCGTCGTGCGATTGCAGAAGAATATTTAATTAATGCCAATGTTTATAAATTTTTTGATCTGTTGGTCTGTGGGGATGAAGTAGAAAAGGGTAAACCGCATCCAGAAATCTTTTTAAAAGCGGCACAGAAACTAAACCTACAACCGCAACAATGTCTAATGTTTGAAGATTCGGAAAACGGGATTTGTTCGGCCTTTGATGCTGGCGGTATCACGATTTTATTCAAAGACATTAAAGAACCCAATGATCATATGCTCTCTAAAGCAAATTTTTACTATCAGGACATGTATGACTGTCTGAATGCTTTGGATCAATATATTCCTGAAATGGGCATGCCACAATTACAAGAATTATTTCCGCAAAGTATCAATCAATTGACTGTTGGGATTCATGGTTTTGGTGCCATTGGTGGGGGCTATGTAGCACAGATCCTGTCCTATTGGGATGGTTATACACGGCCAAAACGGATTCTGGCCTCAACTCGAAATCGTCTATATTTAGAGTCAGTGAACAGTTTTGGCAGCTATAGTATTCGATATGGACAGTCTTCCTATGATGAGCGTATTGATAATCTCACTGTGATTGATGCTGACCATGAACAGCAGATGTTAGAGATGTATATGCAATCCAGCCTGATTGCACTGTGTTTGCCAGAACAGGCAATTGAGTCCGAGGCGAAAACGATTGCGAAGGGACTATTGGCCCGTTTTATGTCAGCAGATGCAGACAATAATGAGCCCATTACCTTTTTGATTATTTTGAATAAAGTGTGTGCAAAATATTTGGTCTTAAAACATATCCGTGAAGCCTTACTGACCATGACGGATGAAGATATTGCAGAACATATTTTAAGTGAACATTATTTTTGCGATACCGTGGTCAATCGTATGGTGTCAAAACTGACTGATCAAGCCTTATATCGTCAGCTCAATATCAAGCACAATTTATTTAAACAATATCAAAATGATCTCAATCCAGAAACGATTGAACTTTCAGAGGAAACCGCTCTGACTGAAAAGCAAGAACAGCAGATTACCCATTGTTTAGAAGACATGCGTGGGCAGTTTCAAACAGGGCAATTCTTACAAAATATGGATTTGATCCTATTCCATAGTGAAATGGATATGCCGATTTACGTGGAAAATCGCAGTCCATTGTTGAGCAAAATGCGTCAAATGATTTTAGTTGATCAGATTTCTGAGATTCAAATTATTAAAAATCGACTATGGAATGGCTGTCATGCCATGTTGGCGTGGTATGCCAGTGCACTTGGACATGAAACCATTGGTATCGCTATGGCAGATCCAAAAATCATGAAATATGCAGAGCAGGTGGTCAACGAAGTTAAATTGGGTTTGGCCAATATGATTCCCAACCAAGCCAAAGAACTGGATCGTATGGCGGAAAGTTTTCTGCATTCTTGCCGAGCTGCCTATAAAGATCCATGTGAACGTGTAGCCCGTGATCCGCTTAGAAAACTCAATCTGAATGAGCGGGTTTTAGGTAGTTTAGAATCTCATGTGCAGCAACAGCTTCCATACCAGAAGTTAATGCAAGGTGCAATTTATGGCTATGCCTATGCGCTGAAAATGCTTGAGCTGGACGAAATTAAGATTGTAAAACATGTCCAGACCAATATTGAACATATGGATATTACTGAAAATCAGAAGAAAGCCCTATTAAACCAGCTCTATCATGGGATTCAGGCACAACTCAATGATAATAATACGTTCATGTCACAGTTGGAGGAGTTAAAACCTCTTTCTGCATAAGAAGCAATGATCACAGTGAAAGTGCCTTAACTTCTATCTGGGTTTATGTTTGAATAACACAACGTTAAACAGAATGCTGAAGTTGTGTTATTACAAGCAGAGACCCAGTTGATTGCGACCGAAATGCGTGATTATCCCGAATGGCATTTGGGGCGTTCAGATTATGGGCTTTGGTATATTGAGATTGATCAACCTGAGTTGATTCACTATTTAGATGAAATCCAAGCACAATTTTCAGGTCTATTGCTTCCTGCACATCAACGCCAATATCACATTACTTTATTTGTTTGTGGTTTCTTGCAGCCTGCTGTTAAGCAATACGATGATGATTTTCAGATTCAACAATTACAGCAGCAGATCAAGCTGATTGAAGCATTACAGCTCATACCTTTTGAGTTGGAAATCACGCAAATAGATAGTTTTAACAGTGCCTTGTTCCTGCACATTCAAGATCAGCAGGGCGTACTCGCCCAAATTCGTCAGCAATTTGCTCATGTATCTGAAGAGATCGCAGCACTTGAATATTGTCCGCACATTACTTTAGGTTTGTATCGTGAAGCTTGGCCAAGTGATAGGGTATTGCAGCGGATACAACAACTTTCGATAAAAACTATGAAGATTCAGGTCAAAAAACTGACTTTTGGCTATTATAAGGCACAGATTTTACAAGGATTACTGTATCCTTATCGGCAAATTGAACTAGGTTAGATATGTTGCAACTGATTTTAGGTGGGGCGCGATCAGGTAAAAGTCGTTTGGCAGAACAAACCGCCAAAGAGACAGGTTTATCCGTCATTTATATTGCAACTGCGCAGGCTTTAGATGCAGAAATGCAGCAACGTATTGCACATCATCAACAGCAACGTCCAGCCCATTGGTACGTGCTTGAAGAACCGATTTATCTGGCAGATCGACTCTTGCAATGCGATCAAGCCAATCAGCTGGTTCTGGTCGATTGCTTGACCTTGTGGCTCAGTAATCTGTTATTGGCTGAAGACCCAGCCTTGCAGCAACAACAGATGCAAAAATTATTCGAGGTCTTACCACAACTACAGTCTCAAATTATTCTGGTCAGTAATGAAACTGGGCTTGGAGTGGTACCGATGGGGGAAATCAGCCGTCGTTTTGTGGATGAAGCAGGGCGATTGCACCAGACCTTGGGGCAACTCGCCAATAAAGTCGTGTTTTGTGTGGCAGGCTTTCCAATGATTTTAAAAGATGAGAAATAACATGACTGAACAAGCACAATGGTTTTTAGCCGCCGCTCAACAACCTGATTTAGATGCAAAACAACAAGCTGAACAACGTCAACTGCAATTGACCAAACCCACAGGGGCTTTAGGGCAGTTAGAGCAGCTTGCCATTCAATTGGCGAGCTTACAGGGCACAGTACATCCTCAGATTCAACAACCTTGGATCACTATTTTTGCTGGCGATCATGGGGTGGTTGCAGAAAACATTTCAGCCTATCCGCAAGCTGTGACCCGTCAAATGCTGCAAAATTTTGCCTCAGGTGGTGCAGCTATCAGTGTCATTGCCAAACATCATCATGCACATTTACAAGTGGTGGATTGTGGAACTGTAGGTGAGGCCTATGATTATGTTGGTGTTGAGCGCCATTGTATCCGTGCAGGTACAGCCAATTTTGCTCAACAAGCTGCAATGACGGAACAAGAGTGTTTTGCAGCATTACAACTGGGTAAAGACAGCGTTGATCGCGCCAAAGTACAAGCTGCTGATATTTTTATTGCAGGTGAAATGGGGATAGGCAATACCTGTTCAGCTTCAGCACTGGCATGTTTATTGTTGAACGAAGATGCCGCACAAATGACGGGTGTGGGTACTGGAATTAACAACCAACAGCTACAACATAAGATCTCTGTCATTGATCAAGCGGTGAAGCGACATCAAATGGATGTTGCAGACGATGCTTTAAAAATCCTGGCTGCTGTTGGCGGCTTGGAAATTGCTGCAATGACGGGTGCTTATATCCGCTGTGCGCAACTCGGTATGCCAATCGTGGTGGATGGTTTTATTAGTTCGGTTGCCGCTTTATGCGCAGTACGCATTCAGCCACAAAGTCGTGAATGGATGCTGTTTGGACATCAATCGGCTGAATATGGTCATCAGCGTGTGCTAAAAGCCTTAGAAGCTCAGCCTATTTTAAATATGAATTTGCGTCTTGGCGAAGGCAGTGGTGCAGGAGCTGCACTGTCGATGCTACAACTTGCTTGCGTGCTGCATAACCAAATGGCTACCTTTGCTGAAGCTGCTGTAACAGGTGATAAAGTTGCACCTTGATTTGCTGCGGCATGGTGAAACCACACTCAGCCATACTTTGCGTGGACATCTCGATGATGCCTTGACTGAACATGGTTGGTTGCAAATGCAATCCACCATTCAGCAGTATCTTGATACTCAGGTACAGTGGGATGTGATTATCAGCTCGCCCTTGCAACGCTGCCAAAAGTTTGCGGCCGTATTAGCCAAACAACTTGAATTGCCTTTGCTACTCAATGCTGAAATCAAGGAAATGTATTTTGGTGATTGGGAAGGTATGACGACACAAACCATTTATGAAACGGCACCTGAGCGATTGGCTAATTTCTGGCAATTTCCAACCCAATATCATGCCCCGAATGGGGAGTCGTTGCATCAATTCCAGCAGCGAGTTATGCATGGTTTTACTGAAATTTATGTTCAAATGCAGCAACACAACTGGAACAAGGCATTGGTTGTGACGCATGGCGGGGTAATTAAATTGTTGACTTGTTTGGCACGTCAGCAAAAGCTGGATGACCTGTTAGTCATGCCCGCAGAGTTAGGAAAGTTATATGCTTTAAACCTAACCCAAGTTGACAATCAAATTCATTTTTCTGAAATGACAGCAACTTAGTAGTCACAAAATCTTATTCTATTTCCAGTATTTGCTTGGATCATGTAATCGAATTGTCATTGCCACTGCCTATGATACATGGCATTTCTTGACCTATAAGCAAATCATTCATGAATATATTATTGAAAAGCAGTGTGTTATGCGCAAGTATTGTATTGGCGGCATGTAATAATGACGATCATTCAGAATCGAAAACTACACCAGAAAATAACGCTGTATCAAAATATTATCAGACTAAAACGCCATACCAACCACAACAAGATCTCAAAAAATATGAAGCCATTCCGCAAGGATTTCAGCCTGTATTTACTGAACTGGTTGCACGTCATGGCTCTCGCGGTTTATCCAGTATTAAATATGATTTAGCGCTGTATAACCTTTGGAAACAAGCCAAAGCTGAAAATGCACTCACACCTTTAGGCGAAAAGCTGGGGGCAGATTTGGAAAGCATGATGAAGGCCAATATTCTTTTGGGTTATGGTGTGGATGGCATCCGTCAGTTTGGCTATGGCAATGAAACCATGCAAGGTATTCAGGAACATCGCGGTATTGCTGATCGTTTATTGCAACGACTTCCCAATTTATTTCAAGCCGCAGCACAGCAACCTGCATCAATTTTAGTACAGAGTTCAGGGGTAGATCGTGCGGTGGATAGTGCCAAATTTTTCACTGCTGAATTGATCCAACAGCAACCGCAATTAAAGGCACACATCACCCCAATTTCATACACCAATTTAGCCAGTAGTAGTGTGCCAACAATTGAAGATGGTGGAGTGGATCGTTTTAAACTTTATTTTCATAGTTTGAATAAAGAGCAAGATTTAGTACAGCCATTATCAGTACAACAACAGGCGATTTACGATGCCAGTCAAGCCTATCAACATTTTGAAGAAGATGATGCAGATCTGCTCAATAAGTTAAATGAACTTACGAAAAATAGCCGTGCTGAACAGATTGCAATGAGCGTATTGAATCCACTGTTTAAAGCAGAGTTTATTAAAAAATTGGGAACCACAGGCTATGTATTTAGCAATACGGGTTCATATAGCGTCACTTCACCTAAAGGTGAAACCATCACTGAAAAAGGCAAGGGTAAAAACAGTATAGCCAGTGCTGTAGATGCTGCAGCTTATTTATATGAGTTATATTCAATTTCTGGCGGTATGAAAACTGAACTGAAAGGTGTTGATTTTGATCAATATATGCCTGTAGATGCAGCAAAATTTTATGCTGAATTTAACGATGCCAATGATTTTTATAGTAAAGGGCCAAGTTTCAATGAATCGAAGAACGTCACCAGTGCAATTGCTCAGGGTCTAAAGCAGGACCTATTTAAGCAAGTCGATGCGATTGTAGATCAGCAGCAAGCACATCGCGCGGTATTACGGTTTGCCCATGCCGAAATTATCATTCCATTGGCGACCAGTTTAGAGTTGCACAATATGATGCAGCCTTTACCATTACGTCAAACTTATAGTTACAACAGCAGCACTTGGCGAGGTGAGGTGGTATCACCAATGGCAGCGAATCTACAGTGGGATATCTATCAAGACAAGCAAGGCACAACCTTGGTGAAGATGTTCTATAACGAGAAAGAAACTTTATTTAAGTCAAGTTGTAACTATGCACGTTATAGCACTAACAGTTTTTATTATGACTATTTAAAGCTTAAACAATGTTATCAAATTCAATAATCTAAGATATTTAGCCTTTTCAATTGGGAATAACTTGCTATTCCCAATTTTATTTCTTCATAATCCATGCATGATGAACCTGATGTGATTGAGAGGTTGCATGACACCTTTTTGGATTGCCTTGCAGTTTTTGACCGTTTTACCAATTGAACTCAAAACGATGCCAAGCGCAAAGCAGAATGGTCAGGCCATGCTGTTTTATCCTTTAGTTGGCTTGTTGCTTGGGTTGATTTTGTTTACATCTGCGATGTTATTGGCAAAACTTCCGATCATCTTGAGCTCAGCACTAATCCTCGTACTCTGGATTTGGCTGACTGGTGGACTACATCTCGATGGTTTAGCGGATACAGCCGATGCATGGGTCGGTGGATTTGGTGATCCTGAACGAACCTTGAAAATCATGAAAGACCCTGCGTGTGGTCCAATCGGGGTACTGAGTTTAGTCGTCGTTTGCTTGCTGAAATTTGTGGCTTTATACGTTTTGCTTGAACAACAAATGGCTGTTTTTTTAATCGTCTTGCCTATGCTTGGGCGCAGTGTGCCACTGTTTTTATTCCCTACTACGCCTTATGTACGTGCTCAAGGCTTAGGCTGTTCTATGACAGATTTTATGCCTAAAAAACAATTTTGGACGGTTTTTGTCATTACAATGGCATTGCTTTGTATGTTTAAATGGCTTGGGTTAATTGCTTTACTGGTTTTTTTAGTGATGCTTTTTTATTTGCGATCAGTATTCATTAAACGAATCGGCGGAATTACAGGAGATACTGTGGGCGCTGCAATTGAACTGGCTGAAACTAGCGTGCTTCTCAGTGCTGTGGTTGCTTCGTTCTATATCATTTAGAAATTGATCGCTTGAGTTGGCGTGCTCCTCCTGCAAACAGAAGGATCACTTTAAAAATGAATGTTAACGTTTACGCAATTGAACCAAGAAACCCAGTACAGCGAGTAAGGCAACCAGTGCTGCAATTGTAGCCAGAATGATATCTCGAAGTGTTTTATCTATTGGCAACCATGTCCATTTATGCAAATAAGCAAAACTAAATCCTTCTAAGGCATCTTGTTGCGTGACCTGAGCTGCAATCACACCGCTGCTCGGTTCAATATACAGTCTGAGTTGATTCTCTAAACGAGTTTCAACCTTGATCACGGGTAAGCGTTTGTTGATAAACCCATATTCTCCTCCAAAACTTGTCACCCATGAGGCCTGTTGAACCTGTTCTGGTTGTAAAGCTAAATAGCTTGCGGCTAATTGTTTGCTTTGTTTAAGAATATCAAGCGCTTTACCATTACCAGCATCTATAAA